>NZ_JBIJDC010000157.1:0-7769 GCF_044344315.1 Zoogloea sp.
CTGGCGCGCCAGCAACGCCTGCTTCATCTCGCTTTCGAGATGCAGTCTTTCATCGGCGTAGGACAGAGCCATCCGTCCGGCATCGGTCAGTTCAAGACCGCGGCCTGAAGGGCGGAAAAGCGCGGCCCCCAATTCATTTTCAAGCTGACGCAGTTGCCCGCTAATGGTTTGTGGCGTGAGGTCAAGTTGCTCCGCCGCCCGGCTGACGCCACCAAGCCGGGCTACCGTCCAGAAGTAATGAAGGTGTTTGTGATTCATGCTGACATTTCGGAAATTTACGAAATATTATCCACAAAAAATTGTGTTTTTTAAATATTCGTCCTTGTTTATCTTGAAGCCCTATTTCACTATCTGAGGAACAGGGAATGAAGATCGACATCCGCAGCCAAGGGATCACAGTGTCTGACGATTTGCGAGAGCACATCGAGCGTTGTGTGAATTTTGGTCTGGATTGGGCCGAGCACGATGTCGATCGAATCGTCGTCAGCCTGTCCGACATCAATGGTCCGCGTGGCGGCAACGACAAGCGCTGTCATCTGCGTATTCCGCTGTCGCGGATGCGGGATGTGGTGATCGAGGAAGTTGCCTGCGATCTGCAGGCGGCGATTGCGCATGCCGTCGATCGTGCCGCAGGCAGCCTCGAACGCCGCTTGTCCCGGCAACGGGAGTTTGGGCCGACCCCCGTGTTTTCGGCGGAGGAATGACGTGAGCCCATTATCCAATCCCCTCTTGCGCGGTCTCCTGAGCCGTATCTTTTCGATCAGCCGCCGAACCTGGATTTTCCTGTCGGTGACCTTTCTGGTGCTTGTCGCATTATTCATCTGGGCGGCGATCAGCACTGCCGGATGGTTGTTCGGTATGGCCAGAGATGGGGTCAACGCTGCACCGGAAGCTGTACGTGCCGCCACCGCTCAGGTCGAGCAGGTCATCCCGGGCGTCCAGGAAAAACTGGGCGTCCTGGTTCCAGGATTCAAGCCGGAAAGTCCGCTGCGCGAAGTCTCGGGTACCGATCCGGCGCCGGTTGCACGTTATCCCGGCCTGGCGCGAGTTCAGTGGCAACGCGATGAGCAGCAAGTGCAAGTGCGTTACCAGGGCAAGGCTGATTTCACCGAAGTTCTAAACCACTATATCCAGGGCTTCGCCGCACTGGGGTACCAGCAGACGCTTCGCTCAGCCTCACCCTCGGAAGAGCGCCATGAGTTCGTCAAGGACGGCGAGCACTTCACACTGGTTTTTTCGGTCCAGGAGAAAGATGTTGTCACCATCGACCTGAGCTCTCGCCGATGACCGTTTTAGATAACGCAAATTAAGGAAAGATCATGATGACCTTGCAAGCCCGTGAGTGGTCAAATCGCACCCCGCAGCTGACGAATAAGCCAACCGAAGATGGCACTTGTCAATCAGTAGGGCGACCAACGCAACATCTTTTCCAGAAACCCCATCCCATGCCCAAAACCCGAATCCCGAATGCCGTTCGTCTTGAGTTCGCACCTGACTCCCTGGTTCATAACAACCTGTCGGGAGCAGCCTTCACCGGCGATTGGCTCTGGGTGGCAGGCGACGAAGCCAGTGGTCTGGATCGCCTGCGCCGCCTTGACGCCGTAGGCGGCGAGTCCTTGCATTTTGGCGAAGTCCGCGATTTTCCGCTGGCTGAGCTGCTGGACCTGCCCGGTGCAGACGATGATGAGGCCGACCTGGAAGGCATGGCGGTGGCCGATGGCTACCTCTGGGTGGTTGGTTCGCATGGCCTCAAGCGCAAGAACATCAAGCCGGACCGAGGTCACGCCGACAACGCCAAACGGCTGGCAAAAGTGACGCTCGACGCCAATCGCCGCCTGCTGGCATGTCTGCCCATCGAGCCCGATGCTAAGGGTGAGCCCTGCCTGGTACGTCAGGCTCAAGACGGCCGCCAGGCACTGCGGCTCAAAGGCGATGCGCAGGCGAACCTGCTCACCCGCATCCTGGCCGACGATCCCCACTTTGGCCCCTACATGGCGATCCCGGGCAAGGACAACGGCTTTGACATCGAAGGTCTGGCGGTGGACGGACAGCGGCTGCTGCTCGGCCTGCGTGGCCCGGTGCTGCGCGGCTGGTCGGCGTTGCTCGAAATCGCAGTCGAGGCGCATCGGGATCAACTCCGCCTGGTACCCCTTGACGAGAGCGGCACGCTGCTGCGCAAACATTTCCTGCAACTTGACGGCCTGGGCGTGCGCGACCTGCATTTCTCCGGTGACGATCTTTACATCCTGGCCGGTCCGACAATGGTGCTCAATGGTGATATCCGTGTCTTCAAATGGCCATTCGCCCGAGCCACAATCAGCGCCAACCGGGAACCGGTGCGTTTCGAAACGGTGCTGACCGAATCGGTTTCGCTACCCCACGGCCATGGTACGAACCGGGCCGAAGCGATCTGTGCCCTGCCGCTAGCGATCGCCGGCCGCACGCCTCACTGGCTGGTACTCTACGACGCGCCCGGCATGGATCGCCAGGATGGCGAGTACACGGTCTTCGGCGATCTGCTGCGGCATGACTGATAGGTGCCAGCCCCGACCGATATCAGCCGGCAGCCCCCAGCGCGATGCGCTGCCGCCCCCGAGCATCGACCCTGAGGCAACGCTACTGTTCGTGATCAACGCTGCCGCTGGGGCTTTCGACCTCGAGGCCAAGCGTACGGTAATCCAGTCGGCACTCGCAGCACATGGACGAAAGGGCGAACTGTTGAGTTGCCAGCCTGCCGATCTGGCACAGGTAGCGGGCGAGGCCGCCAAAATGGCGGTGGCGCGGGATACGGCGGTGATCGCCGTAGGTGGCGATGGCAGCCTCAATACAGTGGCCCAGGCTGCGCACGCCGCCGGCTGCGCCATGGGGGTCATTCCCTACGGCACCTTCAATTACTTTGCCCGGACACACGGCATTGCCACCGAGCCGGCAGCTGCGGCCCGGCAGGTGCTGCAGGCGCGCCCGGTGCCGGTGCAGGTGGGTGCCATCAACGAGCGCATCTTCCTGGTCAATGCCAGCCTGGGGATCTACCCCGAACTATTGCAGGACCGCGAAGCCTACAAAGCCCGCTTTGGCCGCAGCCGCTGGGTGGCGTTCGTCGCGGCCGGGGCGACGCTGCTGCGCGCACAGCGCCGCTTGCGCCTGCACATCGAGACGGGTTCGGCGGTCCGCGATGTACAGACGCTGACGCTGTTCGTCGGCAACAACCGGCTGCAACTGCAACAGTTCGGCGCCGAACCGGAAGACACCATCGCCGGCACCCCCGGCGATGGCAGCATGGCCGCGCTGATGCTACGGCCCATTGGCACGCTGTCGATGCTCAAGCTGATGCTGCACGGAGCGATGGGCCGGCTGGGCGAAGCCGCCGGCGTGGAAAGCTTCGAGTTCAAGCACATGGTGGTCAAACCTACTCTGTGTACCGACCACACTGAACTCGTGGTCGCGTTCGATGGCGAAGTGGCACGCATGCGCGCACCGATCGACATTCGTGTGCTGGAAAAGCCCTTGTACCTGCTGCAAAACCCTGATCAGGCTGCCACGGCGACCGGCTCGGAGTTTCCGGCATGAGTGTCGTGCTGCATATTTCCGATACGCATTTCGGTACTGAACTGCCGCCGGTGGTCGACGCACTTGTCGCGCTGGCTGCGCAGCAGCATCCCGATCTGGTGGTGCTCTCGGGCGACATCACGCAGCGCGCACGGCCCAGCCAGTTCCGTGCTGCAAAGGCTTTCGTCGACCGGTTAGGCGCTCCGCTTCTGGCCGTGCCGGGCAACCACGACATTGCGCTGTTCGATCTGTGGTCACGGCTGACCAGCCCCTATGCGCGCTACACCAAGGCTTTCGGGGGCAATCTCGAACCCGTGCACGCATCGTCCGATCTGCTGGTTATCGGTGTTAACACCACGCGCGCCTGGCGGCACAAGAACGGAGAAGTGTCCTCGGTGCAGATTGAGCGCGTGGCCAAGCTGTTGAATGCGGCCAGCCCGCAGCAGTTGCGTCTGGTGGTGGTGCACCAGCCGGCGGCGGTGGCTCAGGCAGAAGAACGCGTCAATCTGCTGCGCGGCCACGAAGCCGCGCTGCACGCCTGGTCGGCGGCCGGGGCTGACCTCGTCCTGGGTGGGCACATACATCTGCCCTACACGCTGGCGGTGCATGGCCTGTCCCGACGACTTTCAGTGCTTCAGGCTGGTACCGCCATTTCGTCGCGTACTCGCCCCGAAGCGCCCAACTCGGTGAATATCCTGCGCTGGGGCGAGGCAGTCGGTGCACCTGGCGATCTGGCGCAGGCCGGGGCCGAAAAGGGGATGTTCTGCCTTATCGAGCAGTGGGACTTTGCGCCCCGCGATCAGGTCTTTATCCGCACCTCAGTCACCCCCGTACTGCCAGAACGCGCCTGATCGCACGCAGCCACCACCCGCATCACTACGCAGGTGGTGCAGTCGGGTAGCAGCTTCGAGATGCCGCTGGCCTGGACCCTCATGGCGGTGATCGGCATCGCGATAGTGGCAATCTTCATGCACATCCGCGTTGTGCTTTACAAGAGGCTAAGCCTTGCCGTTGCGGCGTTTGATTGGGTCGCGGGTGGTGCGGCCCTGGCACAGACCCGCAACTGGGTTGCGATCAATCTGGGCCTTGGGGTGCTGGTATTACTCGTAACACTACTGCACTGAACGACCCGCTTCAAACTTCCCAGCCCTGATCACTCGCCTGGTCTTGACGCGCCTTTGTATTTTCAAATCAGCAAGGCCGCGCCGAAAATACCCACCATAGTGAAAGCCAGCACGACTTTGGCGATGAGCCCCACCATGATCCCTACCCATGTGGCAATGCCGACTTTGACAGCGCGTGCATGGTCTTTTCGTGCCAAGTACTCGCCAACGGCGGCGCCGACCAAAGGCATGAAGAGCACGCCCACCAAGCCCATGAAAAGACCGAGTACCGTGCCCACCGCTGCGCCCATCAGGGCCAGTTTGCTGGCGCCGGCTTTTTTGGCTCCCATGAGCCCGGCTACATACTCCAAACCCCAGGCCAATAACGCCAGCACACTGACCACCACCACGGTGGTCATGCCGACACGAGCGAAGTCGTCTATCCAAGCCCCCAGCACAATGCCGCCCCAAACCAACACGGTGCCTGGCAGCACGGGCAGCACGGTGCCCGCCAAACCCAGCAAAATCAAGGCAACACACAATATCCATAAAAAGGTAATTACCAAGATCGGCCCTCGAGGTCAAAATAGAGCGCGTATCGACTTTCATGTGGGTGTGTCTGATTGAACTTCAAGTGTTGGCCTGTATGACGAGATTGGCTGAGTAGCTTACAGCCAGCGATCACTCAGTGCGACTGCTACGCTCAGAAACCTTCCGCCGGATCGCCGATACGATGAATGTCTCTTGTGGGTCGGTTCGGGCTATGGCCTAAACTGACACCCTCCATCAGCAACTGACTGGCCGGTAACCGACGCATAGCCGACCGAGTTGGAGCGCAGACCCACGGTCCGCAGTGCCCGACCAGGATTCCCCGGGCCACGAAACCCGAATGTCCGCTGTCAGTCTGTTGCTGTCTGACTGGCATTCCGGACGAGCTTCTCTTGATGGCCGGATGTACTCAGTTGCGCATGTGCCGCATTGCAGCCATTGAAAGATCTGAGCTTCGGCGAACGTCGGCTTACGGGCAAGGGCGCCTACTCACACTGCCGGCCAGAAGCGGCCCAAGGGCTAACTGGAGCCAACGTATGCGACGAACCTGAATCGGTCAGTCACCCATCGCTCTAGTATGGACACACTAGGGCAGGTCAATGTAGAAACCCGCCGGGCAGCCTATTACTACAATTTGACCTATGCCGACCTGGGGCACATGGTCAAACAGTTTGACTGCTACGGCGAGTCACCAACACTTATCGATTGACGTCAACGATCACGCGGCCGCGAATTTTACCGTCGATGAGCTTCGCAGCTGTCGGAATGGCATCAGCAAGCGAAATCTCGGTGCTGATCATCTCCAGCTTGGAAACATCGAGATCGATGCCTAGGCGACGCCAAGCCTCAAGGCGATCCGGCCGCGGGCACATCACGCTGTCAATACCGGCCAGCGT
Source organism: Zoogloea sp. (assembly GCF_044344315.1). Classification (GTDB taxonomy): domain Bacteria; phylum Pseudomonadota; class Gammaproteobacteria; order Burkholderiales; family Rhodocyclaceae; genus Zoogloea. Next base: position 6,095 of record NZ_JBIJDC010000157.1, read on the forward strand.
CACGCCACGAAGGATGAACGGCGCGACCGTCGCCGGACAATCCATCCCGCCGGCCAGCCCGCATGCCGTTACCACGCCGCGATACTTGGTGGTGGCGCAGATGTTTGCCAGGGTGTGACTGCCGACGACATCGACGGCGCCGCCCCAACGTTCCTTGCCCAGCGGTTTGCCCGGCGACGAGAATTCCGCGCGATTGAGCACTTCGCTTGCGCCCAGTCGTTTCAGGTAATCGGCTTCCTCGGTCCGTCCGCTGACCGCTACCACCGTATAACCAAGCTTCGCCAAGACGGTAGTTGCCACGCTGCCGACGCCACCGGCAGCGCCGGAAACGAGGATTTCCCCGTGCGCCGGCATCACCCCGTGGCGCTCCAGCGCCAGCACGCACAGCATGGCGGTATAACCGGCGGTGCCGATCGCCATGGCCTGCTGCGGCGAAAACTGCTTGGGCAGCGGAACCAGCCAGTCGCCCTTGAGCCGTGCCTTCTGGGCGAGCCCGCCCCAGTGTCCCTCGCCGACGCCCCAGCCGTTCAGCAGCACGCTGTCGCCCGGCTGGTAATCGGCGTGGGTGCTCGATTCGATGGTGCCGACCAGATCGATGCCCGGCACCATCGGGAAGCGTCGAACCACCGGCCCCTTGCCGGTGATGGCAAGACCGTCCTTGTAGTTGAGCGTCGAGTGACTGACGCGGACGGTGACTTCGCCCTCGGGCAACTGCGCATCGTCGATGTCCTTGAGATTGGCGCGATAGCCGGCGTCATCCTTCTCGATCAGAATGCCTTTGAACATGTTCATCTCCTCTATGATTTAGACCGGTCGTCTATAAAAAGTCAAAAAAATTAGGCCCACTGCAGCCCGGTGAAAAATCCCCGTGCAAAGATATCGAGCGGTTTGGCACTACGTTCAAGTTTGGCGCGCAAGACCGCGCCTTCCCAGCCGATCCAGAAAAAGCTGGCTTGTTGCGTGCAATCAACCGCGGCAGGAATCTGACCGTCCCGTTGCGCCGCTTCGAGACAACGGGCAAGGCGTCGCTCCCAGTCGTCAAACACGGCGTTGAGAAGCGCCCGAAAGCTCTCCGGCAGGGCCGCCATCTCCTGACCGAGATTACCGATCAGGCAGCCGCGGCGGAAATCGTGCCGCGCCATGCCGGCTTGTGCGTCGTCGACAAACGCCCTCAGGCGATCGAGTGGTGTCATTGATTCGTCAATGAAATGGCGCTCCAGCTTGCGGACAAAGTAGCTCGCGTAACGATCTATCAGCGCAGCCCCGAAAGCTTCCTTGCTATCGAAGTAGTGATAGAAGGAACCCTTCGGTACGCCAACCCGCTTGAGCACTTCGTCGATGCCCGTCGCCGCGAACCCCTTCTCGGTGAGCACCTCAAGCCCGGCGCGAAGCAGGAGCTCGCGCGTTTCGAGCGTGTCTTCGGGCCGCTTTGGCGGGCGGCCACGTTTGCGGAGCTGGGAATGCTGTATGTCCATGCGCACATTTTAGACCGGTCGTCTCATTTAATACAAGCCCTCCCTCTCATCACGCCCTTGGAATCAACGAGACTCGAACGGCCGCAACGAGGCGATTGCTACTGTCCGTACCGGTTTAAAACTGACCAGGTGTACCGGTTGAATTTTGACCAGGGACGATAGCCGCCCGTCATTCAGGCTGCTGTGGATAAGTCTATCGG
>NZ_JBIJDC010000112.1:0-15681 GCF_044344315.1 Zoogloea sp.
GGCGGGCCTGCCGGGGATCGTATTTACATACCTAACGCGAACATAGCCAATGAATTCGACACCACAAGGGCCGCTCAGCGGGCTGTGCCGAAGACGGTCTGCCACAGGGCCTGCACCCCCGCCGCGGCTTCGGCGACCTGCTCCCGTTCGACCCGGGAGGCCTGGTTGTTGAGGCGCAGGCCGTGCTGCAGGCGGCGGTATTCCCGGTAGGAGTCGGCCACGGCGCTGGCCTGGTCGGCGGGGATCAGGCCGAGTTCGCCGGCCATGTGGAGCAGGGCGATGTTGCCCAGGTTGCCGCACAGGCTGGGGTGTTCATGGGCGTAGCCCAGGACCAGGTACTGGACCATGAACTCCACGTCCACCAGTCCGCCCTTGTCGTGCTTGAGGTCGAACAGGTCGGTCTTGTTGGGGTGGCCGTCGGCCATGCGCTCACGCATGGCCAGCACTTCCTCGCGCAGCTTGGCCAGGTCGCGTTTCTGGCGCAGCACCTCGATACGGATGGCCTCGAACTTGGCGCCGATGGCCTTGTCCCCGGCGCAGAAGCGGGCCCGGGTGAGGGCCTGGTGTTCCCACACCCAGGCGTTTTCCAGCTGGTACTGGCGGAAGGATTCGAGGGACACCACCATCAGCCCCGAGTCGCCGTTGGGGCGCAGGCGCAGGTCAGTTTCGAAGAGGTGGCCGGCGGGGGTCTGGGCGGACAGCCAGGTGTTGGTGCGCTGCCCCAGGCGGGTGTACACCTCGGCGGCTTCCGGCGCGTCGTCGTCGTGCACGAAGACCATGTCCAGGTCGGAGGCATAGCCCAGCTCCTTGCCGCCCAGCTTGCCGTAGGCCAGCACGGCAAACTTCGGGTCGTCCCGGTGGCGGGTCTTGATCTTGCGCCAGCACATGGTCACGGTGAGATCCACCATGATGTCGGCCAGGGCCGACAGGAAGTCGGCGTGGCGTTCGACGGTGAGCTTGCCGGCGATGTCCTTGGTGAGCAGGCGGAAGACCTGGGCGTGGTGGAGCTCGCGCATCAGGTCCATCTGGCGCTCCATGTCCGGTTCGATCTCGTCGAGCTGGGCAGCCAGGTGGGTGCGGAAGGCGTTGAGGTCGATTTCCTCTTCCAGCATGCGCGGGTCGAGGGCTTCGTCGAGCAGGATGGGGTGGCGGTTGAGGAACTGGGCGGCCCAGGCCGAGGCGCCAACCAGCTCGGCCACCTTGTGCAGGGTTTGCGGATACTGCTGCAGCAGGGCCAGGTAGGAGCCGCGCCGGCTGATGGCGTCGAGCATGTCGAGGAGGCGCTCGAAGGTGGCGTTGGGGGCGGTGGTTTCGGCGGCGGCCTCGATCACCCGCGGAATCAGCGGGTCGAAGCGGGTCTTGATGGAGGGCGGCATCTGCAGGTAGCGGTTGCCGTTCTTGAGGGTGGCCAGGCGGCGGGCGGCGGCGGCCGGGTCGGGGTAGCCGAGGCGCTGGAATTCCTCGCCGCAGCGCTCCTCATCGCCGGCACAGGCCCACAGGGTGTCCAGGTCGTGGCCCTTTTCGTTCGGGTCGCCGAAGACGCTGTTGAAATGGCGGGCAACGGCGGAGCGGTGGTCGTCCAGCTCGGTGAGCAGGGCCTCGTAGGAGCCAAAGCCCATGGATCGGGCGATGATGGCCTGGTCGGCGGGTTCGGTCGGCAGGTTGTGGGTCTGGGCGTCGTCCAGGTATTGCAGGCGATGTTCCACCCGGCGCAGGAAGTCGTAGGCGGCGGCCAGCTCGCGCTCGGCCTCGCCGGTGATGATGCCCCGCTCGGCCAGGCGGCCCAGCACCTTGAGGGTGGGCTTGATCTGCAGGGCGGTGTCGCGGCCGCCGCGGATCAGCTGGAAGACCTGGGCCAGGAACTCGATCTCGCGGATGCCGCCGGGGCCGAGCTTGACGTTGTTCACCATGTCCTTGCGCGCGACTTCGCGGCGGATCTGGGCGTGCAGGTCGCGCATGGCGTTGATGGCGCCGAAGTCGAGGTATTTGCGGAAGATGAAAGGCCGGGAGATGGCGTTGAGCTCGGCGCTGCGGATGCCGGTCATCACCCGGGCCTTGATCCAGGCGTAGCGCTCCCACTCGCGGCCCTGGGTGATGAAGTAGTTCTCGAGCATGTCGAAGCTCGCCACCAGGGGGCCGGACTCACCGTTGGGGCGCAGGCGCATGTCCACCCGGAAGACCTGCCCGTCACCGGTGAGGTCGTTGATGGCCTGGATCAGGCCGCGCCCGAGCTTGGTGAAGAACTCGAAGTTGTCGATGATCTTGGGGCCGGCGGTGCTGCCGTCCTCCGGGTACACAAAGATCAGGTCAATGTCCGATGATACGTTGAGCTCGCGCCCGCCGAGCTTGCCCATGCCGATGATGATGAACTCCTGCTCGCGTCCGTCCGCCGACACCGGTTGCCCGTGGCGCGCCACCAGTTGCTCGCGCAGCAGGTCGTGGGCGGTTTCCACGGCGATGTCGGCCAGCAGGGTCATGGTCTCGGTGACTTCGGTCAGGTCGGCCAGGCGGGCGATGTCGCGCACCATCACATGGCAGATCACCCAGGCCCGCAGCTTGCGCAACACCGTCTTGAGGGTGTTTTCGTCCACCTTCTCCTCGCGCAGGTAGTCGCGCAGGGCGGTGGCATCGAGGGGGGCCGTGATGCTGGCCGCAAGCCGCTCGGCCAGCCACGGGCGGCTGTCGAGCTGGCGACGCAGGAAGCGGGAGCAGGCGAGGGCGTCGAGGATGGGCTGGGGCAGGGCGATGGGCTGTTCGGACATGGCGTGGGCCGATTGGTAGAATACGGGATCGTTTATGTTCAACCCGTCTTATGTCTGCCGGACTGATTTTCGTCAAGCCTCATGCCGGATGCGTCTGCCTCCGCGGGTCTGTCCGGTCTTTCCGTGATGTCGCTGCTGTCCTGCAGGCGTCCGGAGCCCTGATGACCCCCCATCCCGCGCGTGGCTGAGGGCCGCCTGTCCTTCCTGCATCTGCCGCGCCTGTGCCTGCAACGCCTGGCCTGGGCGGGCCTTGCCGTCTATTTTGTCTTCGGTCTGGCCTTCCTGGGCCTGCGCCACGGCGTGCTGCCCCAAGTGCCCGACTATCGGGCCGAGGTGGCCCAGATGCTGACCCGGTCTCTCGGCTTGCCGGTGGATATCGCCAGCCTGTCGGCCGACTGGCAGGGCCTGCACCCACGCCTGCAGATGGGCGGCGTGACGATCCGCGATGCCGGCGGCCAGGCGGCCCTGAGCCTGGATCGGGTGGATGCCGAGGTGGGCTGGAGCTCCCTGTGGTCGATGCGCCTGCGCCTGCACCGGCTGGAGATCGACTCGCCGCAGCTGGCCATCCGGCGCAGTGCAGAGGGTCAGATCTTCGTGGCCGGCTTGCCGGTGGTTGCCGGCGGTGACCAGGGCGATTTCAGCGGCTGGCTCCTCGACCAGCGTCAGGTGGTGATCCGCAACGCCAGGCTGGAGTGGTCGGATGCCCTGCGCGGTGCCGAAACCCTGGTGCTCGACAAGCTGGAGTTCCGCCTCGACAACCGGGGTGATCACCATCGCTTCGGCCTGCGCGCCCAGCCCCCGGCGCGCCTGGCCGCAGCCCTTGATCTGCGTGGCGACCTGCGCGGCCGTGACCCCGCCCGTCCTGCCGAGTGGAGTGGCGAGCTGTATGCCAGTCTCGACTACGCTGATCTGGGCGCCTGGCGGGCGTGGGTGGACTATCCCCTTGACGTGAGCGGTGCCGGCGGTGTGCGGGCCTGGCTCGAGTTTGCCGATGGCCGCATGCTCGGCGCCACCGCCGACTTCGCCCTCCGCGATGCCCGTGTGCGCCTGGCGCCGGACCTGGAGGATATCGCCATGACCGAGGCCGCCGGGCGCCTGCGGGTGCGGCGCGAGAGGGGCGGGCTGGAGGCCAGCGGCCGCAAGCTGCGCCTGCACACCCGTGACGGCCTGGTGGTGGCGCCCACCGATTTCTTTCTGCGGGTCGAGGAGGCCACGGCCACCGCTCCGGCGCGGGGCGAGTTCGTTGCCAACCAGCTTGATCTGGGCGTGCTGTCCCGCCTGGCGGGCCGTCTGCCTTTCGACGGAGGCCTGCGCAAGCGTTTGGCTACCCTGGCCCCGGCCGGCCGGGTTGCGCCGATGGATCTCAAGTGGAGCCTGAAGGAGGGGACGCTGGCCACCTATGCGGTGGATGCCCGCTTCGAGGGGCTCGGCATCGAGCCCCTGGGCGCCTGGCCCGGTTTTGCCGGCATGGCCGGACGTATCGACGGCAACGAGCGGGGTGGGCGTTTCACCCTGAGCGGGCGGGACGCCGCCCTCGAGTTGCCCCAGGTCTTTCCCGAGGCCCGTCTGCAGCTCTCCGAGCTGTCGGCAGAGGGCAGCTGGAGCCACCCTGAAGGCGCCCTCGAAGTCACGCTGGCCAGCTCCAGTTTCGCCAACGATGATGCCCGCGGTACCGCCTCGGGGCGCTATCGGGCGACGCCTGACACCCCCGGACAGATTGACCTCCAGGCCCACCTTTCCGAGGCGGATGCCACCGCCGTGTGGCGCTACATTCCCCACGTGGTCGGCAAGACGGCCCGCGACTGGCTGCAGCAGGCCCTGGTGGGCGGCAAGGCGGTGGATACCCGGCTGGTGCTGAAGGGCGATCTGTCGCGCTTCCCCTTCCGCGATCCGCGGGACGGTACTTTCCGGGTGGCGGCGAGGATCCGCGACGGGCAGCTGGATTACGCCCCGGGCTGGCCGAAAATCGAGGACGTGGCCGGCGAGCTGATCTTCGAGGGCGCCGGCATGACGGTGAAGGCCCGGCACGGGCGCATCTTTGGCGTCGACCTGCAGGACGTCAGCGCCGTGCTGCCCGACTTCGAGACCGATTCGGTCCTCACCGTCCGGGGAGGCGCCCAGGGGGCGACCCAGGACTTCCTGCGTTTCATCGCCGATAGCCCGGTGGCCGGCATGATCAACCACTTCACCGACCCCTTCCGGGCCGACGGGCGGGGCAAGCTCGACCTGCAGCTGGTGCTGCCCCTGCACAAGCTGGAGCACTCCCGGGTGAAAGGTGAGTACCAGTTCACCCGCAACCAGCTGCAACTGGACCCGGCCATGCCGGTGCTCACCGAGGCCGCCGGGCGGGTAGAGTTCACCGAGAGCCAGCTCAATGTGCGCAGCAGCGCGGCGCGCATCTTTGGCGACCCGGTGAGCGTCTCCGGGGGCAGCCGGCCCGATGGCAGCATCCTGCTCAACGCCCAGGGCAGCCTCGGCATGCCTGCCCTGCGCAAGGAGCTGGGGCTGCCCCTGCTGGATCACCTGTCGGGTACGGCGACCTGGAAGGGCAGCATCACCGTCATGCCCCGGGGCGGTGTCGAATTCGTGCTCGACAGCGGCCTGCAGGGCGTCTCGTCGAGCCTGCCCGAGCCCCTCAACAAATCAGCCGCCGGCACGTTGCCCTTCCGCTTCGAGATGAGCGTGCCGCCCGCCGGCGGGGTGCCCGGTGACACCCTCAAGCTGGCGGCAGGCTCGGTGTTCCAGGCCCAGTTCCAGCGTCGCCGCGAAGGCCGGCAGATGCTCATCGTGCGGGGCGGCATGGCGCTGAACGAGCCCGTTCGACTGGCCGAAAAGGGCGTGCTGATCGCCGCCCGGGCCGATCGCCTGGATGCTGACGCCTGGCGCAAGGCCCTGGCCGGAAAGGCTGTACCGGGGCCGGCCGACAGCCCCGACGACGCTGACGGCAGCCGCTTCCCCCTCTCGGGCCTGGCCCTGCGCGCGGGCGAGCTGCATATCCTGGGGCAACGTCTCGCCGACGTGAACCTGCGTGCCGTCATGGAGGAGGGCGGCTGGCAGGCCCGGCTGAGCAGCAAGGAGGCCAGTGGCGACATCCTGTGGCGCGACCAGGGGCGGGGGCGCCTGCAGGCCAGGTTCAAGCAGCTCTCCCTCGGGGCCGCCCAGGGCGCACCGAAGGATCCCGAGCCGCCTTCGGCCGATGACGAGCGTCTGTCCGAACTGCCTGGCCTGGATGTGAGCGCCGAGAGCTTCATCCTGCGCGGCCACGCCCTCGGGCGCCTCGATCTGAAGGCCGCCAACCGGGGCGACAACTGGCGCCTGGAGCAGCTCAGCATTGTCAGCCCGGATGGCAGCCTCAGTGGTGACGGGGCCTGGCGCCCGGGCGCGCGGGAGGAGACCCGCCTCAACTTCAAGCTGGACGTGGGCAGCGTCGAGAAGATGCTGAGCCGCCTTGGCTACCCGGAAGCGGTGCGCCGCGGTCAGGGCTCTCTCGAGGGGCAGTTGGTGTGGAGCGGGCCGCCCACCTCCCTGCACCTGCCCAGCCTGGGGGGAAAAATGAATGTCCGCGTCGAGAGCGGCCAGTTCACCCAGCTCGAGCCCGGCGTCGGGCGCCTGCTCGGGGTGCTCAACCTGCAGGCCCTGCCCCGGCGCATCACCCTGGATTTTCGCGACGTGTTTTCTCAAGGATTCGCCTTCGACCGCATTTCCGGTAGCATCCGGCTCGATAGCGGCGTGCTGCGCACGGACGATCTCGAGATCTTCGGCCCGGCGGCGCGGGTCTTCATGCGGGGCGAAGCCGACGCCGTGCGCGAAACCCAGAACCTGCGGGTCAAGGTGCAGCCGACCTTGTCCGAATCCATTGCGGTGGGCTCTGCCATCGCAACGACCGGGGCCATCAACCCGGCCCTGGGCCTGGCGGCCTACCTGGTCCAGAAAGCCCTGCGTGACCCCGTGGAAAAGCTGTTCAGTTTCGAATATGCAGTGACCGGCGGCTGGTCCGATCCCAAGGTGGAGAAACTTTCGGACCTTCCCGCGGCCTCACCTCAACCTGCCGCGCCTTCAAGGACTTTTCCATGAACACACCGGTGTGCCGAATCGCCGCCATCCAGATGGTTTCCGGCCCGGACGTCGACCGCAACCTGGCCGAAGCCGACCGTCTGCTTGGTGAAGCTGCCGCCGCCGGCGCCCGCCTCGCGGTGCTGCCCGAGTACTTCCCCCTCATCACCAGCGACGAGACCGCCAAGGTGCGCATCCGCGAACAGGAGGGCGAGGGCCCGCTGCAGGAGTTCCTGCGGGATGCGGCCCGGCGTCACGCGCTGTGGGTGATCGGTGGCTCCTGCCCCATGGAGGCGGGCAGCCCCGACAAGGTCAAGAACTCGACCCTGGTCTTCGACGACACAGGCCGGCGGGTGGCCCGCTACGACAAGGTGCACCTCTTCGGCTTCCGCAAGGGTGAGGAGTGCTACGACGAATCTGCCACCATCGAGGCCGGCAACGAGGTGGTGGCCTTCGACGGGCCCTGCGGCCAGATCGGCCTGTCGATCTGCTATGACCTGCGCTTCCCGGAGCTTTTCCGGGCCATGGGTGAGGTGGACCTGATCGTCCTGCCGGCCGCCTTCACCTGGACCACCGGCCAGGCCCACTGGGAGATCCTGCTGCGCGCCCGGGCCATCGAGAACCAGTGCTACGTGCTGGCCAGCGCCCAGGGCGGTCGCCACCCGAGCGGCCGGCGTACCTGGGGCGACAGCATGATCATCGACCCCTGGGGCGAGGTGCTGGCGCGCCTGCCCGAAGGCCCCGGCGTGGTCGTGGCCGACCTGGACCCGGCCCGCATCGCCGAGGTCCGCGCGAGCCTGCCGGCGCTGCGCCACCGCAAGATCAGTTAAACCAACCGAATTCATCCCCGAGAGATCATGAGCAAGAATCCCCCCCCCAATCCCCTGAAGCTTGCCAGCAAGCTCCTCCTGAAGCCCTACGACCTGGACTTCGAGGATCTGGACAAGGTCTTCGGCAAGCTCTTCCGCCACAAGCTCGACTACGCCGACCTGTACTTCCAGTACCACCGCTCCGAAGCCTGGAGCCTGGAGGAAGGCATCGTCAAGTCGGGCAGCTTCAACATCGAGCAGGGTGTCGGTGTGCGCGCCATCACGGGCGAGAAGACCGCCTTCGCCTACTCCGATGACATCAGCCTGAAGGCCCTCAAGGATGCCGCCGACGCGACCCGGGCGATTGCTGACAGCGGGCGCCGCAAGACCCACAAGATCGAGGCGGCGAAGAAGTCTCCGGCCGCCCTCTACATCCCCGACAACCCCCAGGGCTCCCTCGACGACGTGAGCAAGGTCAAGCTGCTGGAGCGCCTCGAAGCCATGGCCCGGGCTGAAGACCCGCGGGTCAGGGAAGTCATGGCCAGCCTGGTGGGCTCCTGGGAGGTGGTCATGGTGGCCCGCAGTGATGGCCACCTGGCGGCCGATGTGCGCCCCCTGGTACGGGTCTCGGTGACGGTGATCATGGAAGAGAACGGCCGCCGAGAGCAGGGCTCCGGCGGTGGCGGCGGGCGTTATGACTATAGCTACTTCAGCGACGAGGTGCTTACCGGCTTCGCCCGTGCCGCCGTGCATCAGGCCCGGGTCAACCTGGGCGCAGGCCCGGCCCCGGCCGGCCTGATGACGGTGGTGCTCGGCAACGGCTGGCCCGGCATCCTGCTCCACGAAGCCATCGGTCACGGCCTCGAAGGCGACTTCAACCGCAAGGAGAGCTCCGCCTTCTGCGGCCGCATTGGCGAGCGGGTCGCCGCCAAGGGCGTCACCGTGGTGGACGACGGCACCCTGCCCGACCGCCGCGGCTCCCTGACCATCGACGACGAAGGCAACCCCACCCAGCGCACCGTGCTCATCGAGGACGGCATCCTCACCGGCTACATGCAGGACACCCTCAACGCCCGCCTGATGGGCGTCAAGCCCACTGGCAACGGGCGCCGCGAGTCCTTCGCCCACCTGCCCCTGCCGCGCATGACCAACACCATCATGCTGGCCGGCCAGCATGAGCCCGCCGAGATCATCGCCTCGGTGAAGAACGGCCTCTACGCCGCCAACTTCGGCGGCGGCCAGGTGGACATCACCTCCGGCAAGTTCGTCTTCTCCACCTCCGAGTGCTACCTCATCGAGGACGGCAAGGTGACCCGCCCCGTCAAGGGCGCCACCCTGATCGGCAACGGCCCCGACTGCCTGACCCGGGTGTCGATGATCGGCAACGACCTGGCCCTCGATCCGGGGGTCGGCACCTGCGGCAAGGACGGCCAGAGCGTCCCGGTGGGCGTCGGCCAGCCGACCCTGCGCATCGACGGCCTGACGGTCGGTGGTACGGGTGGCTAGGATGAAGCGCCCCCCGTGCTCAGCGGGGGCGCTGCTCCCCGCAGGGGCTCAGGCCCTCGCCGGAGCGACCGGGCTGGCGGCCTGACATGCAGCGGCGTGCCTTTCTGGCCCTGGCGGGTGGGTGTTGTGTCCTGCCACCGGGGTTTGGGCAGGCCACTTCGGCAGTGGCGCCCGCTGGCATGGCCCCGCCTGCGGCCATCAACAAGGCAGGGCGTCAGCGCATGCTCTCCCAGCGTGCGGCCAAGGCCTGGCTGATGCTGGTGATGGGTGTGCTGCCCGACCGCGCCAAGTACATCCTCGGCCAGTCGGTCACCCTCTTCGACGCCCAGCTTGCCGAGCTGAAGACCCTGCTGCCCAGCGACGAGCTGCGCACCCTGCATCTGCAGCTCGAACACGACTGGGGGCGATTTCGCCCTTTGCTGGCTGATATCCGCAATGATCCCAAACTCATCTGGACGGCCAGTGAAGCCGTGCTGACCATCGCTCACAAGCTGACCCAGGCCTACGAGAAGGCCGCGGGCTCTTCCGTCGGGCGCCTGGTCAATGTGTCGGGTCGGCAGCGCATGTTGTCCCAGCGCATGGCCAAGGCCTATTACTTCCGGCAGATGGACATCAACACCGCGCCGGCGGGCGAGATGCTCGATACCGCCATGAGGGAATTCGACAAGGCCCACGGGGATCTCAAGGTGGCAGCCGCCACCACGCCCCAGATCAAGGCCGAGCTGGCCCTGGTGGAGCAGCAGTGGTTCTTCTTCCAGAACGCGCTGGGCATGCGCGATGCCGGCGGCCAGCGCAAGGCCGCCACCGATGTGGGCACCACCAGCGAGCGCATCCTTGAGCAGATGGACATTGTGGTCGGCCATTACGAAAAGCTGGCCATGGGCCCCCAACGTTGATGGAGTGGAAAGCCATGGTGATGCGTTACCCCCTGATTGTGGTCCTGGCGGCAATGACCGCTGCCTGCGCCACGCCCCCTTCTGCCGACCCTCGGGCCGTGCGCCGTCTCGATACTGTTGAAATCGCCCGTGTCGATGCCGCCCGTGCAGCCCGGCCCCTGAGCCTGGACGAGATCGTCCGCCTCTCCCGGCAGGGCACGCCCACCGCCGCGCTACTCGACACCCTGCGCGATACCGGCACCCACCATGCCCTGAGCCCTTCCGATGTGCTGCGCCTGAGGGCTCAGGGCGTGGTGCCGGAAGTCCTCGATGCCCTCGCCGAGGCCCAGGCCCGTCGGGACCGGGACCAGGCCACCGCCGACAAGGTGCGCCAGCAGACCGAGCAGGCCGCCGCCGTCGACCGGGCCCGGGCCGAGGCCTATCGCCGCGGGGCGTGGGACGCCTACCCGGTGTATCCCTACGGCTCCCTCTACTACGGCCGCCCCTTCGGCCATTCCTTCGGCCATCCCTACGCCCGCCCCGGCCACCCCTGGGGGCGCGGGGGCTTCAACTGGGGTATCCGCATCGGCCGCTGAGGCGGGTGATCGGGAGGCACTACCCTAAAACAGGTTCATTTGCGGCCCCGTGACCGGGGGCCGAAAGGCTTCGGTGTTGAGGGGGCGCCGGTTGCGGTTCAGCGCCAGCCGGGTGCAGATGCGTTGCATGCGCTGGTGGTAAAGCGCGGCATAGACGCCTTCCCCGCGCATGCGGTGGCCGAAGCGGCTGTCGTTCAGCTGGCCGCCGCGCAACTGGCGTAGCAGGCTCAGCACGTGGCCAGCCCGATCCGGAAAGTGGCTGTGCAGCCAGTCCTCGAACAGTGTCTTCAGCTCATGGGGCAGGCGCAGCAGCACGTAGCCGGCGGTGTCGGCGCCGGCCCCGTGGGCCGCCTCCAGTGCGCGTTCCAGTTCATGATCATTCAGCGCCGGAATCAGCGGGGCGAAGAGCACGCCCACCGGCACGCCGGCCCGCATTCGCGTCTTTACGCCTTTTTTATGGAAGCGGTGCAACAATTTCCCGGCTTCCCTTTCCTGGGGAGGCCTCGTCGGGAGTCGCCATGCTGTCGTCCATCCTGCTGACTGAAGACCGCAAGCGCTCGGCGGGCTGGCGCTATGGGCTGGCGGTGCTGGCCTGCGGGGTGGTGGTGGCGGGCTTGCTGCCCCTCCGCACCCATCTCGATCTGCCCAACACGGTGATGTCCTTCCTGCTGACCGTGGTGGTGGTGGCCCTGATGGCCGGGCGCGGGCCGGCAGTCCTGGCGTCGGTGCTGGGTGTGGCCTTGTTCGATTTTCTGTTCGTGCCGCCGCGCTTCTCCTTCGAGGTCAGCCACGCCCCTCACCTGCTCACTTTTGCCGTGATGCTCGTGGTCTCGCTGATCGTCGGCCAGCTCACCGCCGGGCTGCGCGCCCAGGCCAGCGAGGCGGCGCGCCGCGAGCGCGTGGCGCGGGGCCTGTACGGGCTTGCACGCGAGCTGGCGGGAGCGGTGGGGGTGGAGCAGGTGGATGAATCGGTGGCGCGCTTTCTGCAAGAGCAGTGGAACGCCCCGTGTCGCCTGCTGTTGCCCACTGCCGACGAGCACCTGCAGGCGGTTCACGAGCGTGGCGGCGTTGTTCCCGCGTTGGATGTTGCGCTGCTGCTGAAGGCCCGTGACGCGCAGCGTCCCCTGCAGGTGCCGGCGGGCGACGGAACAGGGCGCCAGTTCCATGTTCTGCCGCTGCTCGGGGCGACCCGCAACCGTGGCGTGCTGGCCGTGGCGCTGGCAGAGCGTGCCGACGATATCGGCCCGCTGCTGGAGGCGCTGGCGGCCCTGGTGAGTACGGCCGTGGAGCGCCTGCATTTTGTGGAGGTGGCCCAGGCCGCCCAGCTGGAGGCCGTGTCGGAACGGCTGCGCAGCTCCATCCTGTCGGCTTTTTCCCATGATGTGCGCACACCACTGACCGCCCTCTACGGTTTGGCCGATTCCCTGGTGGTGGGGCCGCCGCCCCTGCCGGACCAAGCCCGGGACATCGCCGAGGCCATCCGCGACCAGGCCCTGCGGGTCAACGGGATGGTCGGCAACCTGCTCGACATGGCCCGCCTGCAGACGGGGCCGGTCAGCCTGCGCAAGGAGTGGCAGCCAGTGGAGGAGGTGGTGGGGGCCAGCCTCAAGCTCCTCGGCAGCGCCCTGGAAGGCCATCCGGTCAGGGTGGCGGGGCTGGCCGATCTGCCGCTGCTCGAATTTGATGCAGTGTTGATCGAGCGGGTGCTGTGCAATCTCTTCGAAAACGCCGCCAAGTACTCACCGCCGGGCGCGGCCATCTCTCTCGACGCGGTGGTCGGGCCGTTGACGGTGGAGCTGCGGGTGACGAGTGGCGGCGGCGGCTTTCCACCCGACAAGCTGCAGAAGGTGTTCGATCTGTTCGAGCGTGGTCACGCGGAGACGGCGGTGGTGGGGATGGGCATCGGGCTGGCCATCTGCCGTTCCATCGTCGAAGCGCATGGGGGGGCCATCCGCGCCTTCAATCTGCCGGAGGGCGGAGGCTGTGTGGCCTTCTGCCTGCCCCGGGGTACTCCGCCACTCATCGAGTCCGAGGCCCTGCCCCTGGAGGACGAGCTGGAATGAAGGACGCGATGATCCTGCTCATCGAGGACGAGCGACAGATCCGGCGCTTCGTGCGCAGCGCCCTGGAAAATGAGGGGCTGCTGGTGAGCGAGGCGGAAACCCGGCGTGAGGGGCTGCTGGCGGCCGGCCGCTGTCAGCCGGAGCTGGTCATCCTCGACCTGGGCCTGCCCGATGGTGATGGCGCGAAGTTCGTGGACGACTTCCGTGCCTGGTCGGCGGCACCGGTGCTGGTGCTGTCCGCCCGTTCCACCGAGTACGACAAGATCGGTGTGCTTGATGCCGGCGCCGACGACTACCTGACCAAGCCCTTTTCCATCGGCGAGCTGCTGGCCCGGGTGCGGGCCCTGTTGCGGCGTGGGCGCGCCCGGCCCGGCGCCGAGGCGGCCCGGGTGAGCTTCGGGGACGTGGAGGTTGATTTTTCCCTGCGTCAGGTGCTGCGCCGGGGCGAGCCGGTCCGCCTCACGCCCCTTGAATACCGCCTGCTCGCGGTGCTCGTCGCCAACGCCGGCAAGGTCATGACCCACCGGCAGTTGCTGCACGAAGTGTGGGGCCAGGCGACGGGCGACAACAGCCACTACCTGCGTATCTACGTGGGCCATCTGCGCCACAAGCTCGAAGATGACCCGGCGCAGCCGCGCCACTTTCTCACCGAAACCGGGGTCGGCTACCGGTTTCAGCTCTGATCGACGGACCCCCTGCGGAGTCATACATGCACACCTCGAACCCGGACTCCCGAAGCAGCACCGCGGCGCTCGCCCTGGCGGCCCTCGGTGTTGTTTATGGCGACATCGGCACCAGCCCCCTTTACGCCTTCAAGGAAGCCTTTGCTGGCGCCCACGGCATCGACCCCAGCGAAGCCAACGTGCTGGCCACCCTGTCGGCCTTCTTCTGGGCGGTGCTGGTGATCATCTCCCTCAAGTACGTTTGGGTGGTGCTGCGCTTCGACAACGAAGGGGAGGGCGGGGTGCTGGCCCTGACAGCGCGAGCCCACCGGGACGCCCCGACGCCCCTGTGGGCCAGGCTGGCGGTGGGGGCGGGCATCTTTGCCGCGGCCCTGTTCTATGGCGACGCCATCATCACCCCGGCCATCTCCGTGCTCTCGGCGGTGGAGGGCCTGAGCGTGGCCATGCCCCACCTGGAGCACTACGTAGTGCCCATCACGGTGGGTATCCTGGTGGCGCTGTTCATGATCCAGAAACAGGGCACCGGGCAGGTCGGGCGTTTCTTCGGGCCGGTCACGGTGCTGTGGTTCGTCACGCTGGCGGCGCTCGGTGTGGCCAGCATCGTGCAGACGCCGGAAGTGCTGCGGGCAGTGGATCCGCGTTACGCCATTGCCTTTGCCACTGCCAAGCCCCACGTGGCCTTCATCCTCCTCGCCGCGGTGTTCCTGGCCCTCACCGGTGGCGAAGCCCTGTACGCCGACATGGGGCACTTTGGCCCCCGGCCGGTGCGGCTGGCCTGGTACGGCCTGGTGTGGCCGTCGCTGATGCTCAACTACTTCGGCCAGGGCGCCTTGATACTGCGGGCACCGGTGTCCATCGAGAACCCCTTCTACCTCCTTGCGCCCGACTGGTTCCTGCTGCCCCTGGTGGGGCTCGCCACCCTGGCCACGGTGATCGCCTCCCAGGCCACCATCACCGGCGCCTACTCCATGACCCTGCAGGCCACCCGGCTGGGCTACCTGCCGCGCCTGCGCATCCTGCACACCTCGGACACCGAGCGCGGGCAGATCTATGTGCCCATCGTGAACTGGCTGATGCTGGTGGCGGTGATCATCCTGGTGCTGGAGTTCCGCTCCTCCGGGGCCCTGGCGGCGGCCTATGGCATCGCCGTGTCGGGCACCATGATCATCACCACCCTGCTGACGGTGTTCATCCTGCTGGTGTCGGATGTGCGCGGGCGCATCGGGCTGCTGGCGGCGATGGCCCTGTTCGGCAGCCTCGAACTGCTGTTCTTCAGCTCCAACCTGACCAAGCTCGGCGAGGGCGGCTGGATGCCCATGGCCCTGGGTGCCGGCATCTTCCTGATGCTCACCACCTGGAAGGAGGGCAGCCGCCTGCTGGCCGAGCAGCGGGGCTGCATCGACGTGCCCATGGCGGGCTTCATCAAGGGCCCCCTGCCCGACGTGCCACATGTGTTCGGCACCGCCGTGTATCTCACCTCCGAGCCCTCGCTGGTGCCCAGCGCACTGTTCCACAACCTCAAGCATTACAAGGTCATGCACGAGCGCACCGTGTTCCTGCACGTGGTCAATGAGGAGGTGCCGCGCATCGACGACCGGGAGCGGGTCAGCGTTACCCGGATTGCCGAGGGCATCTACAACGTGGACGCGCGCTTCGGCTTCCGCGAGGAGCCCGACGTGCCGGCGGCCCTGGCCCTGGCCGGCCCGCTGGGGCTTGAGCTGGAGCCGATGACCACCACCTACTTCGTGGCCCGCTCCAGCGTGGTGGATGGCCCCGGCAAGATGCCGGCGTGGCGCTGCGGGCTCTTCGGCTGGATGATGCGCCAGTCCGAAGGCGCCGCCACCTACTTCAAGCTGCCCGCCAACCAGGTGGTGGAGCTGGGCACCCAGGTCATGCTCTAGTGTGACGGCGGGTGTCCCGCGGCGTCTGCCATGGCCTCGGGCAGGGGCCATGGGCTAGAATCGTCGACTCACTTAAAAGCAAGCCGACAGGATTGACCATGCACGCCTCTTCGAAAGTCCATATCGACGATGTCCGGATCAAGGACATCAAGGAACTGGCCCCGCCCATCCACATGCTGCGGGAATTCCCCGCCACCCCCAAGGCGGCGGAGACGGCTTTCGAGGCGCGCACGGCCATCCATCGTATCCTGTTCGGTGCCGACGACCGCCTGCTGGTGGTGATCGGCCCCTGCTCCATCCATGACACCGACGCGGCCATGGAATACGCCCGCCGCCTCAAGGCCGAGGCCGACCGCCTCAAGAACGACCTGCTGGTGGTGATGCGTGTGTACTTCGAGAAGCCCCGCACCACCGTGGGCTGGAAGGGCCTGAT
>NZ_JBIJDC010000025.1:0-48572 GCF_044344315.1 Zoogloea sp.
ATGCAAAAAAGAAGGGGACCGTGTTTCCACAGTCCCCTTCTTTCGTGTTTGGCGCGCCCGGCAGGATTCGAACCCACGACCCCTTGGTTCGTAGCCAAGTACTCTATCCAACTGAGCTACGGGCGCACTTGAGAGACCGAGATTATACACACGCTCGAAGAAATTGGAAGCCTTTCGTTGCAGTTAGTTGTTTTTATCGCTGGCGCCGCCTTTTTTACCCCGAACGCGGGGCACATTACGGGGCCCGGCAGGATGAAGAAACCGGGTCATTGCACAATAATCGGCGTGCCCGGGCAGTTGATCACGGCACGAACAGGACAGGCGGACAACAGCCGCCGGATACGCATCAGGAGACGCACACCTATATGAAGAAGCATCTAGACCTCAACGGCAAGGCCATCGAAGTCCAGCGCCTTGCCTCCGCCCATCCCCGGCCGAATGCACCGGCCATGATCTTCCTGCACGAAGGCCTGGGCTCCATCTCCATGTGGCGCGACTTTCCCCAACGGCTGGCCGATGCCACCGGCTGCGAAGCCATTCTCTACTCGCGCCATGGCTATGGTCAGTCCACGCCCCTCTCGGCACCGCGGGATGTGCGTTACATGCACCATGAGGCCCTGGATGTCCTGCCCGCCCTGCTCGATGCCCTGAATGTGGACCGCCCCTTCCTGTTCGGACACAGCGACGGTGGTTCCATCAGCCTGATCCATGCGGGTGGGGCCGGACGCGCCCTGTCCGGGGTGGTCGTGCTGGCGCCCCATGTTTTCGTCGAGGACGTGGCCCTGGTCAACATCCGCCACGCCGGCGAAGCCTACCGGCTGAGTGACCTGCGCAGCCGGCTGGCCCGCCACCATGCGGACGTGGACTCCGCCTTCCACGGCTGGAACGACATCTGGCTGCATCCGGACTTCCGCGACTGGAACATCGAGGGCTACCTGCCCGCCATCGCCTGCCCGGTCCTGGCCATCCAGGGCGAAGACGACGAGTACGGCACCATGGCGCAACTCGAGCGGATTGCCGCAGGAGCGAAGGATGTGGATCTGGTCAAGCTGGCCGACTGCCGCCATTCTCCCCACAAGGATCAGCCCGATGCGGTCATCGACGCTGTTACTGGTTTTGTTGCACGCCAGCAGGGCGACTGACGCCCTCCCCTGCCCCAATCTCCAGGACTCCCTCCATGCGTGCCTATATATGTAATGCCTTCGGCCCCCTCGACACCCACGGCCCCGGCGCCCTGCCCGCGCCCCAGCCCGCCGACGACGAAGTGATCATCGACGTGGCCGCTGCCGGTGTTAACTACTACGACACCCTGATCGTGCAGGGCAAATACCAGATCCGTCCGGGCTTCCCGTTCTCGCCAGGGGGTGAGTTTGCCGGCACCATCGCCGCCCTGGGCGCCGGGGTGACCGGGTTTCAGCTTGGGCAACGGGTGCTCGCCTTCAATTCCTACGGCGGCTACGCCGAACGAGCCCGTGCCCGGGCGCGGCAGGTTTTTCCCTTGCCCGATGCCGTGTCCTTTGATCAGGCGGCGGCAGCCCTGGTGGCCTACGCCACGGCCTGGTTCGCCCTGTACGACCGGGGGCGCCTGAAGGCCGGGGAAACGGTGTTGGTCCTCGGCGCTGCCGGCGGCGTCGGCCTGGCCGCCGTGCAGATCGCCCGGGCGGCAGGCTGTACGGTGATTGCTGCCGCCAGCACCGCGGACAAGCTCGCCCTGTGCCAACAGGCGGGCGCGTCCATCGGCATCAACTACCGCGAGGCTGACCTGAAGGAAGCCGTCAAGGCAGCGACCGCCGGCCGCGGCGCCGATGTGGTGATCGACGTGGTAGGTGGCGCGTTCACGGAGGCTGCCGTGCGGGCCACCGCCTGGCGCGGCCGGGTGCTGGTGATCGGCTTTGCCGCCGGCGACATTCCCCGGGTGCCCGCCAACCTGCTGCTGCTCAAGGGCTGCGAGCTGTCCGGCGTGTTCTGGGATGAGTTCCTGCGCCGCGAACCGGACGCCTGCCATGCCCAGGTCGCCGCCATCCTGGCCGGGATTGCCGATGGCACCCTGGTTCCACCCATCCACGGCCGTTACACCATCGAGCAGGCGGGCGAGGCCCTCCGGGTGCTCGCCGAGCGTCGGGTGACCGGCAAGCTGCTGATCTGCCCCGGCGCTGGATCGACTTTCTGAGGCAACGCCCATGAGGCCGTGTATAACGGGATTCATCGCGCCGTCAGCGCACTTCTTCCCTGTATGGCTCAGCCCATGATCGCCCGCAAGTATCTCTACCTCATCGCCCTCGCCCGGGAAAAGCACTTTGGCCGTGCCGCGGAGGCCTGCCATGTCTCGGCGTCTACGCTGTCGGCGGCCATCCGCGATATCGAGTCGGAGCTGGGGGTCACCATCGTGGAGCGGGGGCAGCAGTTTTCAGGACTGACGCCCGAGGGCGAACGTGTACTCGAGTGCGCCCGCCAGATGGCCGCCCGGGCCGAAGGCTTGCGCCAGGAGCTTGCCCAGATGCAGGATGGGCTGGCCGGGCGGCTGTGCCTGGGGGTGATCCCCACGGGCCTGACCGCCGTAGCCACCCTGACGGCCGCCTTTGCCCGCCGACATCCGCTGGTGGACGTGGAGGTGCTGTCCCTGAGCACCCAGCAGATCCTGGCCGGGTTGCGGAGTTTTGAACTGGACGGCGGCATCGCCTACCTGGAATCCACGTGCCCGGATTTGGATGCGTTGCCCCTGTGGTGCGAGAACCACGTCCTGTTGACCCCCCAGAATGGCCCCTTTGAAGGGCGTGACTGCGTCACCTGGCAGGAGGCGGCGCAGATTCCCCTCTGCCTGCTCACCCCCAACATGCACAACCGCCAGACCATAGATGCGGTTTTTGCCAGCCTGGGCCAGAAGCCGCGGCCGACCCTGGAGACCGACTCCATTGTCAGCATCCTGGCCCATGTCAGCGCCGGTCACTGGTCGAGCATCGTGCCCCGGGCAGTGCTGGATCTGATTGGTGTTCCCACCGGTACGCGGGTCTTTGACCTGCGCGAGCCGGTCGTCGAATGGGCGACCGGCCTGCTGGTCCTCAACCGGCAGCCCCGCTCGCCGATGGTGGAAGCCCTGATGAACGAAGCCCGTGCCCTCCGCCACGGCATGCAGGACAGCACCCGCATCGAGTGAGGCCAAGCGGCGGCCTCCGGGCGATTGCCTCATTGTGGCGCAGATGCAATTGGCAAATCAGCCAAACACGGCAAAATCATGGACTGGCGCACTGTATTGGTGCAAAATCACGGCTTATACCTCCTTATAAGTAGAGTTGGTTCTGCAGTCTTTTACAGACATCTGCATCTCCGCTTGAAGCCGCGCCCCCTCTTGCATTCAGTGATCAAGGTCCAGTGGTAAAGGAATCCGGCCTCCAGGCGACCGGGGTTCCCGCGAAAGCGTCCAGGGGCAACCGCCCCCAGTGGCTGCGTTTCGTGCTCCCCTTGCTCGTTCTCTCCCTGCTGATCGGCATGGTCGGCACCGTTGGGTATCGCTACCTGAGCGAGGAGATCCGCCGCGAGACCCACCGCACCCTGGCGGTGATCGCCGAGCAGAAGCGGCAGCAGATCGAAGTGGCCCTCAACGCCACCCGCATTGACGCCGGCCTCTATTTCTCCAGGCATTCCCAGCTCGAAATGCTCTTCGGCCAGTGGCTGGACGGTGGGCGCCGCAATGGCCCGATCCTTGAGCGCATGCAGTTCCTGATGGCCGAGCTGGTGCGGGTGCGGGGCTGGAGCGGGCTGGCCGTGCTCGACGGTGAAGGCAAGCCGTCCCTCGTGGTGGGAGAGGCCGATTTCCGCAACCATGCCGAACAGGTCAGGAACATCCTGAAGCAGCCGCGCATCGAGCTCGTCGACCTCCACCGGGACAGCCACGGACAGGTGATCTACGGCATCCTCGCGCCCATCGGCGGGGCCGGTGGCACCCCGCGGGGCGTGGCCTACCTCACCTGGCGGGCTGACCGGGCCCTCTACCCCCTGGTTGAGTCCTGGCCCGTTCCCACCCGCACGGCCGAAACCTACCTGGTCCAGCGTGATGGCGAGGGCGTGCGCTTTCTGACTCCCCTACGCCACCGCCACGACGCCGCCCTTACCCTGACCCGGCCCCTTGACACCCCCAATCTGCCTGCCGCCCGGGCGGTACAGGGCGAGCACGGCATCCTCGAGGGCGGGCTCGACTACCGCGCCGTACCGGTGCTCGCCTACGCCGCCGCCGTAGCCGGCACGCCGTGGCTGATGATCGCCGAGATCGACGAGACCGAGGCCTATGCCGGTATTCGCACCATGGCCTGGGCCACCGCTCTGGTGGTCGGTTTCGGCCTGCTGCTGGTCTATTCCGCAAGCTACCTGCTGTGGCGCCGCAACCGGGAGCGCCAGGAGCTTGCCGCGCTGCAGGCCCAGCGGGCGGCCGAGGCACGCTTTCGCGTGATCTTCGAGCAGGCCCCCCTGGGCGTGGCCCTGCTCGACTCGCGCAGCGGCTGCATCACCGAAACCAATTCGCGCTACGCCGAGATCGTCGGCCGTCCGCCTGAGGCACTGGCCGGGCTGGACCCGGTACGCCTCACCCACCCGGACGACATCGGCGAGAGCCTGGGGCAGATTGCCCGCCTGGGCCGGGGCGAGATCAATGGCTATCGCCTGAACAAGCGCTACCTGCGCCCGGACGGGTCGGTGGTGTGGGCCAGCGTCACCTGCGCCCCCGTGCAGGTGGACACCGAAGAGGCACCCCGCTACCTGGCCATCGTCGAGGACATCACCGCCCGGCGCCTGATGGAAGAGCGCCTGCGCATCAGCGAGGAGCGTCACCGCCTGCTGGCCGACAACGCCATCGACGTGATCCTGACCATGGACCTGGAGGGCCGTTACTCCTACGTCAGCCCCTCCGTCGAGAAACTGCGCGGCTTCACCATCGAAGAGGTCATGGAGCAATCCATGGAAGACGCCCTCACCCCGGAATCCCTCGGCATTGCCCGGGCCTACTTTGCCCGCTTGCATGCCAACCTGGCCGCCGGGCTGCCGCCGGAGCCCTTCCGGGGCGAGCTGGAGCACCGCTGCAAGGATGGCTCCACCGTGTGGACAGACGTCACCGCCAGCCCGCTGCTGGGTACCGATGGGCACTTCGTGGAGATCCTCGGGGTGATCCGCGACATCAGCGAGCGCAAGTGTTACGAGCACGAACTGCGGCAGGTCTATGACGCCGCCGAAGCCGCCAACTCAGCCAAGAGCGAGTTCCTGGCCCACATGAGCCACGAGATCCGCACGCCCATGAACGCCGTGCTGGGTCTGGCCCAGGTGCTCGAACGGGAGCCCCTCGCCGACAACCAGCGCGACATGGTCGAGCGCATCCGCAGCGCCGGCCAGTCCCTGCTCGCCATCCTCAACGACATCCTTGACCTGTCCAAGATCGAGGCCGGCCAGCTGCGCATCGAATCGCGCCCCTTCGACCTGCCAGCCCTACTCGCCAACCTGGACAGCCTGATGGGCCAGGTGGCCCGGAGCAAGGGCCTGTCATTGCGTCTCGAGGCCCCCTCCAACCGCCTCGGCCCGCTGCTCGGCGATGGGCTGCGCCTGGAGCAGGTGCTGTTCAACCTCACCGGCAACGCCATCAAGTTCACCGAGCAGGGCGAGGTGGCGGTCCATATCAATACCCTGGAAAGCAGCGCCAGCGAACTGCGGCTGCGCTTCGAAGTGCGCGACACCGGCATCGGCATCGCCCCCGATGCCCTGGCCCGTCTGTTTGCGCCCTTTGCCCAGGCCGATGCGGGCATCAGCCGCCGCTTTGGCGGCACCGGGCTGGGGCTGTCCATCTGCAAGCGCCTGGTGGAACTCATGGGCGGGGCCATCGGCGCCGAAAGCCAGGTCGGCCAGGGCAGCAGCTTCTGGTTCGAGCTCCCGTTTGCACGGGGAAATGAAAGCGAAGCCAGCACGCTGGCGGCCGCGCCACCCAGGATTCCGTTCGGCCCGCGCCTGGTGGGCGCCCATTTGCTGGTGGTGGACGACAGCGCCATGAACCGGGACCTGGTGGAGCGCGCCCTGCACCTGGAAGGCGCCACCGCCACCCTGGCCGCCGACGGCCTGCAGGCCGTGCAACTGCTCCAGACCCGGCCCGAGCGCTTCGACGCGGTACTGATGGACGTGCAGATGCCGGTCATGGACGGCCTGGCCGCCACCCGCATGATCCGTGGCCAGCTGGGCATGATCGAACTGCCCATCATCGCCTTCACCGCTGGCGTGCGCGACGACCAGCAAGCGGCAGCGCGGGCGGCGGGTGCTGACGACGTGCTGGCCAAGCCCATGGATCTGGAGCAGATGGCCGTGCTGCTGTCGAAATGGATCCAGCCCCGTCAGGCTGTCTCCCTGCCGCCGGCCCGGAACAAGCCCGAAATCGTCGAGGCCTTCCCGGAGATCGCCGGCATCGACAGTGAGCGCGCCAGCCAGCGTCTGAGCCGTGACCGGGACATGTTCATCGGCCTGCTCGAACTGTTCGTCCACGACAACACCGACGCCGTGGCCCAGACCCGCGAGGCCCTGGCCGCGGGGGACCGGGAAGCGGCCTCCCGACGCATGCACACCCTCGCCAGCAACGCCGGTTTCCTCTGCGCCCTCGACCTGATGGCCGCCGCCCGGGTGCTCGAACAGGCCATCGACCAGGGCGAGGTCGACCTGGATGAACGCCTCGATACCCTCGAAAAGGGCATCGCCGATCTGGTGACCGCCAGCGCACCCTGGCGCTGAGTGGCGGGCCCGGGCGCCCGTCACATTACCGGGGCCTTCGCCGCAGCCGAACGCCTCTTCGATATTTCCCGATTCCCCCACCGTGAGCGGGGGCATACCATCCTTGATGAACCCGCTGCGCACCTTGTGTGCCGCCCTGATCAAGGAAACCCATGCCCCAGGCCACCGTCACGTCTCCGCCCCTGAGCGACGCCGCGCGCGAGGCGATTACCCACGCCCTCGCCACCCACGCATCCCGTCCGGGTGCGCTGCTGCCCATCCTCCACGCCATCCAGGATGCCATCGGCTGGGTACCGGCGCAGGCCGTGCCCCTCATTGCCACGGCCCTCAACCAGAGCCGGGCCGAGATCCACGGCGTGATCAGCTTCTACCATCACTTCCGCAGTACGCCGCCCGGGCGGACGGTGGTGCAGGTGTGCCGTGCCGAATCCTGCCAGGCCCGGGGTGGCGTGACCCTCGAAGAACACGCAAGGCGCAGCCTGGGCATCGACTGGCATGAGACCACCGCCGATGGTGCGATCAGCCTGGAGCCGGTGTACTGCCTGGGAAACTGTGCCTGCTCGCCTTCCATCCGGGTCGGGGACGAGATCCTCGGCCGGGTCAGTTGCGAGGGTTTTGATGCGTTGGTCGATACGCTGAGGACGTCTGAAATCACCTCGGAGGGGGAGCCTGAGGAGGGCGTCAGCACCCCGGGCGGTATCCGAATCTACGTCCCGATGGATTCCGGCGCCCTGGCGGTCGGGGCTGAAGAGGTCGCTTCGGCCATTGCCGACGAAGCCGCCGCCAGAGGCGTCCACATCGAGCTGATCCGCAACGGCTCCCGCGGACTGTACTGGCTGGAACCGCTGGTGGAGGTGGAAACCCCCGCCGGCCGTCTGGCCTACGGACCGGTGACACCGGGCGACGTCCCCGCCCTGTTCGAGGCCGGCTTTCACACCGGCGGCATGCACCGCCTGGGGCACGGCCTCACCGAGCACATCCCCTTCCTGGCTGGCCAGGAGCGCCTGACCTTCCGTCGCGTGGGCATCACCCGCCCGCTGTCCCTGGATGATTACCAGGCCCACGGTGGCTTCGAGGGCCTGAAGAAGGCTGTCACCCTGGATGGCGCCGCCATCGTCAAGGAGGTCACCGACTCCGGCCTGCGCGGCCGTGGCGGTGCAGCCTTCCCCACCGGCATCAAGTGGAACACCGTGCTCCACGCCGCCGGCCCCGAAAAGTACGTGGTGTGCAACGCCGACGAGGGCGACTCCGGCACCTTCTCAGACCGCATGCTGATGGAGGGCGACCCCTTCTGCCTGATCGAGGGCATGGCCATTGCCGGCCTGGCGGTTGGGGCGACCCAGGGCTACATCTACCTGCGCTCCGAATACCCCCACGCCTTCCAGACCCTGCACAAGGCCATCGACCTGGCCCGGGCTGCCGGCTGGCTGGGCAGCGATGTGGCTGGTTCCGGCCGGGCCTTCGAGCTGGAAGTGCGCCTCGGTGCCGGCGCCTATGTGTGCGGTGAAGAGACCGCCATGCTCGAAAGCCTGGAGGGCAAGCGCGGCGTCGTGCGCTTCAAGCCGCCCCTGCCGGCCATCCAGGGCCTGTTCGGCAAGCCTACGGTGATCAACAACGTGATGAGCCTGGCGGCCGTACCACTGATCCTGGCCCGCGGCGCCGCCTTCTACCGGGACTATGGCATGGGCCGCTCCCACGGCACCCTGCCCTTCCAGCTGGCCGGCAACCTGCGCCACCCGGGGCTGGTGGAGAAGGCCTTCGGCATCACCCTGCGCGAACTGCTGCTGGATTACGGCGGCGGCTCGGCCAGCGGGCGACCGATCCGCGCCGTGCAGGTGGGCGGCCCCCTGGGCGCTTTCGTGCCGGAATCCCAGTTCGACGTGCCACTGGATTACGAAACCTACGCCGCCATGGGCGCCATGATTGGCCACGGCGGGCTGGTGGCCTTTGACGACAGCGCCGACATGGCCCAGCTGGCCCGTTACGCCATGGAATTCTGCGCCACC
This sequence comes from Zoogloea sp., assembly GCF_044344315.1. GTDB lineage: Bacteria > Pseudomonadota > Gammaproteobacteria > Burkholderiales > Rhodocyclaceae > Zoogloea. The sequence continues at coordinate 8,757 of NZ_JBIJDC010000025.1, forward strand.
GAGTCCTGCGGCAAGTGCACGCCCTGCCGCATCGGCTCCACCCGCGGTGTCGAGGTGATCGACCGCATCATCGCCGGCGACAACCGGGACGCCAACCTCGACCTGCTCGATAGCCTTTGCGACACCATGCTCCACGGTTCCCTGTGCGCCCTGGGCGGCATGGCCCCGTATCCGGTGAAATCCGCCCTGACCCATTTCCCGCAGGATTTCGGCATCACGCCGGTCACTGCCGAGTAAGGAAGCCCCATGTCCCTGCCCCGCGAAGCCGACTACGGCACCCCGGCCTGTGATTCCGCGCAGTCCGTCAGCCTGCTCATCGATGGCCAGCCCGTCTGCGTGCCTGCCGGCACCAGCATCATGCGCGCTGCCGGCCAGAGCGGCTGCGCCATCCCCAAGCTGTGCGCTACCGACAGCCTGGAGCCCTTCGGCTCCTGCCGCCTGTGCCTGGTCGAGGTGGAAGGCCGCAAGGGCTACCCGGCCTCGTGCACCACGCCGGTGGAGGCCGGTATGGTGGTGCGCACCCAGACGCCAAAGCTGGCCGAACTGCGCCGCAACGTGATGGAGCTGTATATCTCCGACCACCCGCTGGACTGCCTCACCTGCCCCACCAATGGCAACTGCGAGCTGCAGGACATGGCCGGCGTGGTGGGTTTGCGCGAGGTGCGCTACGGCTTCAAGGGCGAGAACCACTTCGAATGCAGCCAGAAGGACGAATCCAACCCCTACTTCAGCTACGACCCGGCCAAGTGCATCGTCTGCAACCGCTGTGTGCGGGCCTGTGAGGAGACCCAGGGCACCTTCGCCCTCACCCTCTCCGGCCGGGGCTTCGATTCCCGCGTGTCGCCGGGGCAGAGTGAATCCTTCATGGACTCGGAATGCGTGTCCTGCGGCGCCTGCGTCAATGCCTGCCCCACCGCCACCCTGACCGAAAAATCGGTGATCCAGCTCGGCCAGGCCGAGCGCAGCGTCACCACCACCTGCGCCTATTGCGGCGTGGGCTGCTCCTTCAAGGCTGAGGTCAAGGGCAACCAAGTGGTGCGCATGGTGCCGGCCAAAGATGGCGGCGCCAACGCCGGCCACGCCTGTGTGAAGGGCCGCTTTGCCTGGGGTTACGCCACCCACGCCGACCGCATCACCACCCCGATGATCCGCCCGAGCATTGACGCGCCCTGGCAGAAGGTCAGCTGGGACGAGGCCCTGGCCTACGCCGCCGGCGAGTTCAAGCGCATCCAGGCCAAGTACGGGCGCAGCGCGGTGGGCGGCATCACCTCCAGCCGCTGCACCAATGAAGAGACCTACCTCGTCCAGAAGCTCGTGCGTGCCGCCTTCGGCAACAACAACGTGGATACCTGCGCCCGGGTCTGCCACTCCCCTACTGGCTACGGGCTCAAGCAGACCCTGGGGGAGTCCGCCGGCACCCAGGACTTTGCCTCGGTGCTCAAATCCGACGTGGTGATGGTGATCGGCGCCAACCCCACCGACGGCCACCCGGTGTTCGGCTCGCTCCTCAAGAAGCGTATCCGCCAGGGGGCAAAACTGATCGTCGTCGATCCCCGTGCCATCGATCTGGTGCGCTCGCCCCATGTGGCCGCGGCCCATCACCTCAAGCTGCTGCCGGGCACCAATGTGGCCATGGTCAACGCCCTGGCCCACACCATCGTCACCGAAGGCCTGGTGGCCGAAGCCTACGTGGCCGAACGCTGTGAAGGCCCGGCCTTCGAGGCCTGGCGTGAGTTCGTGTCCCGCCCGGAGAACTCACCCGAGGCCGCCGAGGCCGTCACTGGCGTGCCGGCGGCGGAGATCCGTGCCGCCGCCCGCCTCTACGCCACCGCCGGCAATGGCGCCATCTACTACGGCCTGGGCGTCACCGAGCACAGCCAGGGCTCCACCACCGTGATGGGCATCGCCAACCTGGCCATGGCCACCGGCAACGTGGGCCGGCCGGGCGTGGGGGTGAATCCCCTGCGCGGCCAGAACAATGTGCAGGGCAGCTGCGACATGGGCTCCTTCCCCCACGAGCTACCCGGCTACCGCCATGTGTCCGACGCCACCACCCGCATGCTGTTCGAGTCGGCCTGGAACGTGAGCATCGACCCGGAGCCCGGGCTGCGCATCCCCAACATGTTCGAGGCAGCGCTGGACGGCAGCTTCAAGGGCATCTACATCCAGGGCGAGGACATCGTCCAGTCCGACCCCAACACCCAGCACGTGGAAGCCGCCATGGCGCAGATGGAATGCGTGGTGGTTCAGGACCTGTTCCTCAACGAGACCGCCAAGTGGGCCCACGTGTTTTTGCCGGGCTCCAGTTTTCTGGAGAAGGACGGCACCTTCACCAATGCCGAGCGGCGCATCTCCCGGGTGCGCAAGGTGATGCCGCCCCTGGCCGGCAAGGCCGACTGGGAAGCCACTCTGGCCCTCGCCGACGCCCTCGGCTACCCGATGCACTACAGCCACCCGTCCGAGATCATGGACGAGATCGCCCGCCTCACACCGAGTTTCCATGGGGTGAATTACGACCTGCTCGAAACGAAGGGCAGCATCCAGTGGCCGTGCAACGAGGCCGCGCCGGAAGGCACGCCGACCATGCACGTGGGCGGCTTTATCCGCGGCAAGGGGCGCTTCATGCTCACGCCCTATGTGCCGACCACCGAAAAGGTCACCCGCCGTTTCCCGCTGATTCTCACCACCGGGCGCATCCTCAGCCAGTACAACGTGGGCGCCCAGACGCGGCGCACTGCCAACACGGCCTGGCATGACGAAGACCGGCTGGAGATCCATCCGGTGGACGCGGAAGACCGGGGCATCAAGGAGGGGGACTGGGTCGGCATCGCCAGCCGGGCCGGCGAGACGGTGCTGCGCGCTACGGTGACGGAGCGGGTCCAGCCGGGCGTGGTGTACACCACCTTCCACTTCCCGGAGTCCGGCGCCAACGTGATCACCACCGACAACTCCGACTGGGCCACCAACTGCCCCGAGTACAAGGTGACCGCCGTACAGGTCACCCTGTGCGCGCAGCCTTCGGAATGGCAGCAGCGCTTTGCCCGCCGCCGCGAGCAGCAGCACGGCTTGTTGAAGCCGGCCACCACCGACGCAGGCTGAGACCGCCATGAATACCGACTACGTTCTCCGCATGGCCAACCAGATCGCCGACGCGCTGGGCATCAATCCGGACCAGGAGCAGGCCGTCCGCGATCTGGCCGATCATCTCAACCGCTTCTGGGAGCCGCGCATGCGTGGCGCCCTGCTGACCCTGGCCGCCACCCCGGACGGCGCGGCAAGGCTGTCGCCGCTGGTGTGCCGGGCCGTGGCGGCCCTGCGGCCCCCGCCCTGACGCGGGCGGACCACCCGGGAGCGACAAGGCCCGGGCGCTCCGGGCTGGTCCGGCACACGGCCCCCGCCCTATACTTGCGGGCCGGGCCGCCGTGAAAGGCCCCGCGACCTGCCTGAACCCCGCCGATGCCCCTGCCGGAAGACTCCCCCGCCACCACCGATGCCGCCCCGCCTCCCGGGCTGTCACGTCTGCAGCGCACCTTGCTGACCGCCGCGGGCCTGCTTGCCCTGTTTCTTGGCGTGCTCGGGATCGTTCTGCCCGGGCTCCCCACGACACCCTTCATTCTCCTCTCGGCCGCCTGCCTCGCCCGCTCGTCACCGCGGCTGCACCAGAAGCTCGTCACCAACCGGCACCTGGGGCCGCTGGTGCGGGACTGGGAGGCCAATCGCTCCCTGCCCCTGAAGATCAAGTGCTTGTCCACGTCCATCATGGGTGGCATGGTGGCCCTGTCGGCCTGGCAGTTCGCTGGCCGGCCAGGCCTGCAGGCCCTGGTGCTGGCCCTCGGGGTCGTGGGCTGCATTGTGGTCTGGCGAATCCCCACCCGCCGCTGAACACTCACACGGCCATATGCGTCCTCGCAGGCGCAGGAAGGATTTGCGTCGACGTGGCGGCTCCCTTCAGCCACAGGTGCGGATCCGCCATATCTGACCCGTTCCCCGCCATGACGGGAAGCATCAGGGACAAACTCGCAATCGCGGTGGCCACGAAACGCAGGGGCAGATACCACCCGGGCATGGCCAGGCGGCGCACGGCGCGGACATCAAAGCCCAGGTGCGCCCAGAACGCCGTCGCCAGCACCAGCAGATCGGGCCCCGGCATCAGCAGCATGGCTGCCCAGCCAAGCAGGGCGGGCACCACGCTCCAGCCGATCATGATCTTCCGGTCCCGCAGCGACGCCGCCGGGTGGCTCAGGGCAATTCCCCAGTGTAGTGCGCCGACGAAGGAGAGGATCACCGCGCCGTAAGCCACCAGCGGAAAGTGAAACAGCGCCGCGTGGGCACCGTCCATTACCACCGAGCCGCCCGACAGCGCGACAAAGGGCAGCAACCCACCGCCCACAAGCAGGCGCGCCGTGTTGGCCGGGATCAAATCGGCCCCCATCGGGGGGGCTGCGGATGTTGCTGATGCGCGGGGACTGTTCATGTCGCCTCCACAAGGGTCCTTGGGGTGAAGGGCTGCGCCCGCCCGCTGAAGGGCCGGATCACATTTTTTGCCTGCATACTAAAATCAATGTTTGTCCAGGACAATTATAGGTCGCAAAACGGGATTCAAAATTGTTTGATGGATTAAATCCAATAACACCATGATAACTATGCGAAGTTTTGAAAAAGACTTCGATCTGCTTTCTGCGGACAGGACAAGAATCTTGATTTTTGTCCACAACAAAATAGAATTTGGTCGTGCAGCGATGTGCTCTCCACACTTTTCCCACCGCGTCGCTGTCACCTTGCTCTTCGCTTGAGTCGGGCCGACCCTTTTGGGGTCGGCCTCTTTTTTTCATCGCACAGTGCTTCGATTGTCCCCCTATGGAGTAGGGTTATCCGTCTCCAACCCCTCTCCTCACCCAGGACCTTCCGCCATGATCCCAGGACATCGTCACGACGAACGCCATCGTAGCGACCGCATCGGCTGGCTGCGCGCCGCCGTGCTGGGGGCCAACGACGGCATCGTGTCCACTGCCAGTCTGGTTGTCGGCGTGGCTGCGGCCAGCTCCGATCATGGCGCCATCCTGCTTACGGGGATTGCAGGCCTGGTGGCCGGGGCCATGTCCATGGCAGCGGGCGAGTATGTCTCGGTGCACTCCCAGGCCGATACCGAGAAAGCCGATCTGTCGCGGGAAAGGGTGGAGCTTGAGAACTCACCGGAGGCCGAATTGCGCGAGCTTGCCGGCATCTATGTGGGACGCGGGCTCGACCCCGAACTGGCCCGTCAGGTGGCCCAGCAACTCACCCGCCATGACGCCCTCGGCGCCCATGCCCGGGACGAGCTGGGCATCTCCGACACCCTCTCGGCCCGCCCGGTGCAGGCCGCGCTGGCCTCGGCTGCCAGCTTTGCCGTCGGTGCCGCCCTGCCCCTGGCCGTGACGGCGCTGGTGCCCGGTGAGGGCTTGATCCCCTCCGTCTCCGTCACCAGCCTGCTCTTCCTGGCCCTGCTGGGCGTTGTCGCCGCGAAGGCCGGCGGCGCAAGCCCGTGGATCGGCGCCGTCCGGGTCAGTTTCTGGGGTGCCCTCGCCATGGCCATCACGGCGGGCGTGGGCCGCGCGTTTGGTACGGTGGTCTGAGATACTGTGTCTGGCAGCGCAGGGCCTCTAAAGGCCCCGCTATCTCATCGGAGTCCGCGGTCGAATGAACTCGGACCCCACGGACTCAACAGTCAGCATCCGCGCCTCGGCAAAGCCCCATTCGCCTCACCCTTCAAGTGGCTAGTGTCTCATCACATGGAATAGCCTGGCGTCCCTGGCGGCGCCGAGGATGTGTCCCGATTACCGCTGTCCACTATCCGCCACTCGTGGTCGCGCAGCTTCCTCCCAGAAATTGCGCAGACTTGTCATCAGGAGCGGGGAATGTCGCTCGGCGTGGGACGCAAAGACAGCAATCACTGTCCCGTAATCGAAGTCCACGTAAAGGCTGGTGCCGTAAGCGCCAACGATCGCCGTTCGGTGACCGCGACGCCCGGGATGGGCAAAGCGGTATTGCCAACCCGTGTCCGGCCCCAGGGCACGCACTCCGGCAGGCGTTGCATCGCTCGCATCCGAGGGGTTGGCGACCGAGTCGATAAACCATGCCGGCGCCAGGCTTCTTCGGCCAGGGCGATTGCGGGCGTCAAGAAAGGCCTGCCCGAGGCTGGCAAAGTCACTGAGGCTGAGCGCGAGGCCGTCGGCAAGTGGCGTACCGGTCGCGTCTGTCGCCCAGAAGGCGGGGCTTCGCGACCTGATGCTCGCCTGCAGGTCGCACAGCAACTCAGGAGCGGGTTTCTTCCACGCCTTCTCGACAGCCCACAGCAGAAGCTCACCTTCCGGGCCGGCCAGATCACTGACCGAGTCGTCGGAGGTACGCGGCCATGACGGACGGGCACCCAGCCAGGCCCGCACGCCCCCATTTCCACCTTGCGCCCAGCCTGCCTCCTGTCGCCAGCGCGTGATGTCGGCATCAGACCATTGCAGGCCGGTACGGCCGTCAAGCAAGCGCTGCAAGGACAGCTTGCCGAGGTCGCGCGCGCCTGCGAGCTCAGGAAGAACCCGGGTGATGGCCTTCTCCCGGGCAACCCGCCCTTCCGCAGCCGCCTTCGCCAATTGCATCACCAGGATCGGGCGAGTCGCTTCGAGAAGAAGCCTCGGCTGGGTGGGGTCGAAGCCGGAGCGCCGGTAATCGAGTACAACCCGCCCCCGCCGAAGAATCAGCACACCATCTGCGTCGATCCGGTTATCCAGCACAAATCGAAGGGATCGGAGCCTGCCGTCAGCAGGGTCCGTCAGCTGAAGGCGATCCGGGTCGAGTCGTTGCGTGGCTGCGGGTCGGGCTGGCGGGCTGGCCGTCGGCGTGACACTCACCCCATGAATGAAACGTGGCGCCTGACCCAGGCCAAACCGGATGTTTCCCGGGCTCAGCCAGTTGTCCGCCCTCACCGCTTGGCCTGCCAAAGCCGCCGGCGGGACGCTGTTGGAGAGCTTGCAGGGCTCTGCGGCGAGAACTCGCGTTGAAACGAGCAAGGCGAAGAACAACAGCGATTGGGTCGGCACTGAGGGCACCCTATGCATGAGGTCGATAACAGGAGGGCTCGGCAAAACGCGCTACTGCGGCCCGGGTGAGGTCGTGAAAATTACCTGCCGCGGTCGCGGTTCTTCGCAGCCAGCCCGCATCACCGAACTGACTTGCCGCCAATGCCCGCAGGCTCTCCAGCTGGCGCCGGCAGCCCAGATCGTCGGCGTCCCTGGCCAGCGTATCAAGAAGGTCAAGCAGGCATTTACCAAGGGGCTCAGTGCAACGCTGAATCGGGTCAGCCAGTTCGGCCTTGAAGCCGAAGCGGCAGGCCTGGAACTTGTTATAGCGGGCAACGAGGGCCTGCATCGCAGGCATCACCGGGGGCCGCTCCCGCAGCAGATAGCAGGCCAGGCATTGCGCAAAGGCAGCCAACTCAATGGCGCGATCAACGGACAGTGGGGTGTCACACACCCGGACTTCCACGGTGCCGTACTCTGGTTTGGGGCGCACATCCCAGTAGAGATCCTTGATGCTCTCGGCCACGCCGCAGGACTGGAGCAAACTCATGTGATCCACAAAGGCGTTCCAGTCAGTCACGTCGGGCGCCTGCCCCGAGAGCGGAAAAGCCGACACCGCGTTGAGCCGGGCGGACTCGAAAGCGGTATCTGTTGCGTCCAGGAAAGGCGACGATGCGGACAGGGCCACGAAGTGCGGCACATAGCGGTTGAGCGCATGGGTCAGCCAGATGGCATCGTCACCGGATGGCACACCGATATGGATGTGCTGGCCGAAAACGGTGAACTGCTTGCTCAGGTAACCATAGCGTTCATTCAGGAAAGCGAACCGCTCACCGGGGCAGATCCGTCGCTCGGGCCAATGGTGAAACGGGTGGGTTCCACCCCCACAGATTGCGATGTTGTTGCGCTGGCAATGGGTGACCAGCACGTCACGCAGGCCATCCAGATCCACTGCGATGGCCGTCACATCCTGCCGCGGCCTGGAGTTCACCTCAATCATGCTCTCGGTGATCTCCAGCTTAATTTCGCCAAAGCGGTCGTCGTAACGCAGGCCGCCGAGCAAGTCGGTGGCAGCGCGGGTCAGGTCGTAGTCCCGAAGCGACACCAGTTGCAGCTCCAGCTCGACGCCGAGGGTCAAGGGGCGACTGGAAGTGAAACTCAGCCTGGAAAGGTCACTCATCGTTGTCGCCCTGCTGGAAGGGGTTCCGTCTCACCGGCCTTGTGCAGCGCGTATTTGCACATCTGCGGCCCGGCAAACTCCATCAGCGCGGCGGCCAGTAGCGGCAGCAGGAGGGCCTGGCCGCTGACTTCCGGGTAGATGGCGGCCAGCTCGGCCGCCATGAAGATTGCAGTCGCCGAGAGGGGCTGGATGCCGATGCCCACCAGACGACGCTTGTCAGCGGGCAAGTCGTGGCGCCCGGTTGCCATGACGCCGGCAAATTTTGCCAGGCCGCGCACGAGGATCAGTCCAAGAGCTTGCAAGCCGGTGACCCAGCCCAGCTCATCGAGCGGGAGCATGGCACCTGTCACCACGAAAAGCACGATGGCGAGGATCCAGTGCCCCTGGGGCAGACCGGTATAGGCCAGCACCTTGTCCCGATCCGCCAGATTCAGCGCCGCGCCCATCATGAAGAGGCAAAGGAACACCGGTACGGCGAGCATCCTGGCCACGCCGATGGCGAGTAGCGCCATCGCCACCAGGATGAACACCTGGGCCACCGAACCCTTGGCCTGTCGGCCCGCCAGGATCAGGGCGAGCCGGGCACACAGCATCCCGATGCCGATACCGCCACAAACAACCCACAGGGGATGGGCGAGTACATTGAGCCAGTCGCCAGACTGCTCGGCGTGCACGACCCCGAGCACAACCGCGAAAACAACAAAGGACAGGGCACAGTTGATGGCAGTGAGCAGCAATGTGCGCTGGGTGACCTGCCCTTGGGCACGATTCTCTTCAGCGGTGAGCAGCACCACGGCCGGCGCTGAAGCCATGGTGATGGCCGCCGTCGCCGCACTCCAGCCAGGGCTGAGGCCGACGGCGAGATAGGCGAAAACGAAGATGCTGACAAAGGCCAGGCCCGACTCTGCGGTGGCACTTCCCAGCAAGGATCGGTTGGCCCGCAGCCACCCCAGATCCAGATTCCGCCCGGTTTCCAGCAACAGCAGACCCAGTGCCGCATCGGCCACCGGTTTGGCCATCGACAGGGTCTCCTGATCCAGCCACCCAAGCATGCCAGGCCCCGCAAGGGCGCCAGCAAAAACGTAGCCAACGATACGGGAGAGCCCAAGCGTCCGGAACAGGGCTTCACCTGTCAGCAGACCGGCGACGAGTAACAGCGCGAACAGGGCGAGGGGGTCGAGCTGCTCGGGAAAGGGCGGCAGGAAGAATAGTCGGTCCTGCAGGGCCTCCCACGCCTGGTGTATGAACGTCATCGGGTCACGGCTCCTTGTGAAGGGCTTTTTCGACGCGCCACGTACCGTCTTGCTTCACCAAAACCGCGAACAGCTGACTGGGTGCAGATCGGACCAACAAGCTGCATCAACACGATCGCGCCCATCAGGGTGCCTGCGAGAGCGGGGCCAGTGCCCCCATCCAGCGCGCCGGCATCGCCGAGCAGCACAAGTGCCACGCTGGACATGGGGAGCAGTCCCACTGCGGTGAAGAAAGCATCCTTCGACGTCCCGCCCAGGTGCCGGCCCGTGAAATACAGGGCGGCCCATCGAGCCCCAAATCGGGTAAAGACAAAGGCCAATGCCATCGGCCAGTAATCAAGCAGCAGTCCCAGCTCAAGCGCCGCACCGGCAAGAACAAAGGTCACGACGAGGAATACACGCGCATCCGAGGCAATCCGGATCGCGATCACCTGCTTGTGACGATCGGCAAGCCGGGTACCGATCCCGAAGGTGAGCAATGCCAGCAAGGGAGACATGTCGAGACTGAGCGGCAAGCCGGTTCCAATGATGATCAGCCCGAGGAGCATGAGATGCTGGTGCTCCGCATGCGGCCCCAGCCACCCGGCGCTTCTGCAGGCCACGAAAGACAGGCCGAAGCCCAGAAGCAGGGACGCAGTGACATGAACGAGTGCGTCGATGTATCCCGGCCCGGCGTCTGCCGTGCCGCCGGCAACCAGCATCGGCAGGATGATGGTGATGGCAGCAAACGCAACACAGCCGTTGAGCGCAACCAGCCCGAACAAGCGACTGGTCAAGGGCCCTTCCGCACCGATATCGCTGCTGGTGGCGATCGTGATCGCCGGCGAGGTCGATGCCGCAATCGCCGCTGCAAACAGCGCTTCAGCCAGATCAAAACCGAACAGGCACATGACGCCCGTCACCAGGGCAAAAACGGCACTGGTCTCGGTGGCACTCAGCAAAATCAACTTGCGGTCCAAGCCTTGCCCTGTCAGCGGAAAACGATGCCCCAGTTCAAACAGGATCAGACCGATGGCGGGATAGATGAAGAACTGCGCCGAACCCAGGATGTAAGGATCCACCCATTGCAGACCACTGTTTCCCATCAGCAGGCCAAAGAACACATAGCCGGTGGTACGTGGCAGGTTGACGAGCCTACGGCTGAGTTCTCCACTCGCCATGCCGCCCAAAAGGAGCAAACCGAAGAGCAGCAGGGGGGAGGTTTCCAGATCGCGGATGTGCGGGTACACGGGGTTTACATGAGAAAAGGGGTGGCTTGCTCAGCCCAGACCGCATCAGGTCTGCAGGAAACCCAAGGGCGTCGCCCCCCGAAAGGCGCTACTTCGCAGGATGATTACCATCGACGAAGCGGTCCTCTGGGTTGGCTGAAAACGGCTCTTTCAGGGAATCATTTGTATAAATATAATTTAGACAAATGAATTTCGCAAACATCCCCCCCTCACGTCCCGGACTGTGAGGCCATAATCAAGCTGTCTTCCTCAGTTTGAAGTCATCTTGTTCTCCACATCTTTTCTTCGATGCGGAAAGTCCGAACAGGATTGAGCCACGACCGCGCCCACCTTCCAGATGCCAGGTGCGCGTGACGATAGTCACGGAGATTGGTTGGTGACACAAAATTATTTGTGCACTGCACAATAATTTGATCTATCATTCAGTTGTCTCCTCCACCCTCCTCCTTTGGTGTGGAATTCAACCCGAGCGCCTCACGGCCCTCGGGTTTTTTTTCGGCTCAGCGCGGCGCTACTGTGTCCATCGCATCTGAACTGCACCGTAGCCATCCACTGGCACACAAAAAAACACCCCCAAGATCATGAATCCAGGGGGTGGCGGGCATATCAAGCTCAAGCGCTTATTCGGAGGTCTTCTCGATCTCGCGGTCGCTAACGTCGCCGACAGTCAGGCCACCGACGCTGCACAGGGGACTGCTATCGGCGACCATCGTGCTGCCGACAGCGGCGATGTGGATTCCCATGGGGGGGCTGCGCTCCTCCTCCCCCATGCCGACACAGCTACTGAGGCTGAGGGCAAGGATCAGGGCCGTGAAGGCGCAGCGGGTGTATCCGGATGAATTTCTCATGAGCGGACTCCTTTGATTCCCCCACGCCGGCACGCCGGACAGGGGGAATCCATGCTGCTTACTTGAGGCGGGCCTTGGCCTGTTCCATGCACTGATCCTTGGCCGCACCGGCGAGGGTGCTGCACTTTTCCTTATCCACGGCGTAGCGGGCGTCCTGCTTCTCGGAGGCGGCGTCCCCGCGGGCGTCGGAGGACTTGGCGCGCGCGTCCTTGTGGGCTTCGGCGGCCTTCTCGTTACCCGCTGCGGTGGCGGCGGAGCTCTTCATGCGTGCCTTGGCATCGGCTTCGGCAGCCGTCCTGGCGGACTTGGCCTCCTTCACGCACACATCCTTGGCATTGCCGGCCATGTCGTCGCAGCGCTCCTTGGCCACGTCATAGGTGGCTTCGGCCTTGGCCACCTGGACGGCGTGGTGCGCTTCGCGACTGGGCTTGTAGCTGGCTTCAAGTTCAGCCATGGAAACCCGCTCCTTGCCCTTGGCATCGGCTATGCAGATGTCGTTGGCGTTGCCGGAGACGGAGCCACAGGCGGTGCGAGCCGACTTGTACTCGGTGGAGATCTTGTCCTTGGCTCCCTTGTAGTCGTCGCGGGAGAGGGTCTGGGTGGCCTCCGCCATGGCGCCTGTGCTGGCGAGCAGCGTGATCGACAAGGCCAGCAGCTTGATCTTGAGTTGAGTTCATTTTGATTCCTTTTGGTATGCAGTAGAGGCGTGCGCCGGCCGGAGTCGACGCGCTTTTCTTCGCCGGGAACGTTGGGCCTGCGGGGCATTTCGCCTGCCGCAGGCGCTGCGGCTCCATCGGTTCGGATGCATTCAGGCTAGGAGGGGGTGAGCCGGGCGTCTGTCTGTTCACGTACATACCGGCCATGTTCGATGGCGCACAGACCTGGCTGCTGGCCTGCGTAGCATCAAGTCCACCCCTCATTCAAGGAGTCACTCATGTCCATCGGAACCATTTTGCTGATCGTGCTGATCCTGTTACTGATCGGCGCCTTCCCGAGCTGGCCCCACAGTCGCAGCTGGGGCTATGGCCCCAGCGGCGGCATCGGCCTCGTGGTGGTGATCCTCATCGTCCTCGTCCTGCTCGGCAGGATCTGAGGCACAGCTCATCCACTGAAAGGAACTGTCATGCTGCACTACGCTGGCGTATTTCTGGTCATCGCCCTGATCGCCGCGCTCTTCGGCTTTACCGGCATCGCTGCCGGTGCGGTCAATATTGCGCAGATCCTGTTCTTCATCTTCCTGCTGCTGTTCGTGGTGTCCTTCATCACCGGCCTGGTGCGCCGCGGACGCGGCACCTAGGCACCCAGGCACCTGAGCACCTCAGGTGCCGTGGCCCTGAATGCGCCGAAGCAGGTCGCGCAGGGCCGTGCGCACCCCCTCCTCGATCACCGGGTGGTAGAAGGGCATCTCGAGCATCTCGGCCACCGTCATGCCCTTCTGCAGGGCCCAGGCCAGCAGGTGCGCCAGGTGTTCGCCCTCGGGCGCGATCATCTCGGCACCCAGGAAGCGCCCGCTGATGGGGTCTCCGTACACCCGCAGCAGCCCCGTGTTGCGACGCAGGATGCGGGCGCGCCCCTGATCTTCGAACCCCGCCTGTCCCGTCACGAAGTTGCCTCGTACCTGCTTGCGAAAGCCACCGCCCACCACGGCCATCTGCGGGTCGGTGAATGCGATGCTGAGAGCGGCGCGCCGCCGTTCCGGCTGGACCGGCTTGCCCTGGGCGTGGCGGGCGGCATTGGTGCCGGCGATACGCCCCTCATCCACCGCCTCGTGAAGCAGCGGAATGAAGTTGCTGGCATCGCCGGCCAGGAACACCGGACTCGCCCCCTCAGTGCTGACTGTTCGCGTTGTGGACGGGTCAAAGGCGGGCACCCCCTTGCCATCCAGGCTCAGCGAGGTCCTGTCCAGGCCGATGTCCTGCATGTCCGGAGCCCGGCCGGTCGCCGCCAGCAGGTAGTCGAAGTGCTCCTCGCGCAAGCTGCCTTCCGGTCCGCCCAGGCGGACGATCACCCCGCCACCGTCCCGTTCAGGTTTCGACATGCGTGCCGCCACTTCCAGCCTGAACTCCGAGCCGAAAATCGCCAGCGCGTTGTCGCGCACGACCGGATCCGAAATGGGCCCGACCCGACCGCCCCGCCCGAGCACGGAGATCCGCACCCCCAGCCGATGCAGGGCCTGCCCCAGTTCGAGGCCGATGATCCCCGGCCCCACCACCGCCACCGAGGCCGGCAGATCGTCCCAGTTGAACACGTCATCGTTGATCACCAGACGCTCGCCCAGGTTGCTGAAATCCCGCAGTCCGGTTGCCCGGGCGCCGGTGGCCATGACGATGCTGCGCGCCACCACCCGGGTATGGTCGTCCACCTCCAGGGTGCGGTCGTCCACAAAGCGCGCCCTGCCACGCAGGCGTTCTGACTCGGGCATGGCCTTAACGCCGCTCAGCACAAAGCCCACAAAGCGGTCCCGCTCGCGGCGCACCCGCTCCATCACCTTGCGCCCGTCAATGGCCACCGGCCCGGTGCCCACTCCGAAGCCCGATGCCCGGGCCACCGCGTGGGCGGCATCAGCCGCGGCAATCAGGAGTTTGCTCGGCATACAGCCCACCCGGGCGCAGGTGGTGCCGTATTCGCCATCCTCGATGCTCACCACGCTGGCACCCATGGTGCGCGCAGCCCGATAGGCCGCCAGCCCCGCTGTTCCGGCACCCATGATCGCCACATCCACCTGCATCGTCTTCATTGAATACCTCGCTGCGCACGTAAAAAAGGCGGCAGCCCTCCCACCCTGCGGTCAGGGCCGACGGACTGCCGCGCTCGGTGTTCTGCGCCCGATCAGCGCTTGATGCGGGAGATCTTGGTGCCTTCGATGCTCAGGCTGGCCATCAGGCCTTGCTGGTCGAAGATGAAGGCGTAGGCGTCGTTCTTGAGGGTGGACGAGGACAGGTTCTTGGCGATGCCCTCATTGACCACCACCACGGTCGGCCCCACCCCGATTTCCCAGCCCTTGGTGGTGTTGAGGTACTTCACGGCCTTCTCACTCATCAGGAAGACCACATAGCCGTAGGACTCGGCGCCCGCCTGCCAGCCCCAGGAGGCCGACACGGAGTTGTAGTAGTCAGTGGTCTTGCCGTCCCGGGTCAGCACGCCTTCACCATAGCTGCCACCAAACACCAGGCCGGCCTTGACGATCTTCGGAAAGATCAGGATGGCGCGGGCCTTCTTCGACAGGCTTTCGGCTACCGTATTGGACTTGTAGAGGGACTGCAGGGCCTGGGCCGCGTCCTTGTCGAGATCCTCGGCGCTGGCCGCAACGGCCTGACCGCTGAGGGTGCCCAGGGCCAGGGTGGCAGCCGTGACAAGCATGAGCTTGTGAAAAGTGCGTCGTGCGTGGGTCATTTTCTGTTCCTTCACAGGGCCCTGGCGTCGGGATCGGCGCCAGCAGGCAGATCGAAAGCGCTACCCGACCGGGGAAATCCGCCATCGGGCAGGGCGAGGTTTCATGCTGCTCCCGATGCCCCGCGCATTCCGTTCGCTAACGAACACAGGCGCAATGCGGGCGGGCCTCGGCGGCTTAGCGCGCGCCCAGGGCACGCAGGCGTTCCCGTGCCGCTTCCAGCTCGTCCATCAGTTCCAGGGCCAGCGCCGCTCCGGCCAGGTTGAGCCCCAGGTCCCGCTGAAGGCGCAGGGCCACGCTGGTGCGGCGCAGGTGTACGCCGGTGAAGCGCCAGCGGTGGGGGTCTCGCCCCTGCGGCGCCAGCACGCCCTCCTCCACCAGCGCCACGATGAAGTCGGCACGCACCGCACAGGCGCGGCACAGCTCGACGAGGGTCAGTCCGGTCTGCTCTTCAAGAATGGTGGCAATCGCCTGGGGAAGATGACTGGGGGTGCTCATGGTTCAGGCTCCGGTGCGGGGGGAAAAGGACTTGAACTGCTCGGCCATGCCGGCATAGAAGGCACGGCCCGCATCGTCATCAGCGGGTGGTAAGGCAATCTGCAGCACCACATAGAAATCGCCCGGCGAGGGACCCGGAATGCCGCGCCCCTTGAGGCGCAACTTGCGCCCGGCCAGGGCGCCGGGGGGTACCTTCAGATCCACCGCGCCGTCCGGTGTCGTCACCTCCACCGTCGCGCCCAGGGCGGCCTCCCAGGGGGCCACGGGGACGTCGAGATACACATCACGCTGCTCGACCCGGTAGTGGGGATGGGGCCGGAAGGCGACCTCCAGGTAAAGATCACCGGCGGGCCCCTGCCCCATGCCCGGCGCGCCCTGCCCGGCCAGGCGGATGTGCTGCCCGGCGCGCACGCCGCGGGGAATGCTCACCTGCAGGGTGTGGCGGCGCATATGCACGCGGCCCTTGTCGTCCAGCTCCGGCGTCTGCAGGCTGATGCCCCGGGTGGTGCCCTTGTAGGCGTCCTCCAGGTCGATCTCGACGCGGGCGTGATGGTCCTGACCGCGGGCGTGGAAGCCCCCGCCACGGGTGTTATCGTCCCGGGCCCGGCCATACAGGGACTCGAAGAAGTCGCTGAAGTCGCCCTCGCCACCGCCGGCCCCGTCGGAAAACTCGAAGCCGCCGCCGGGGGGCGGACGAAAGTCCTGGCCGGCCTTCCAGCCGCTACCCAGCTGGTCATAGGCGGCGCGCTTCTCCAGATCCTTCAGCACCGCATAGGCCTCGCCAAGCTCCTTGAAGCGGCTTTCAGCGTCGGTGGCCTTGCTCACGTCCGGGTGATACTTGCGGGCCAGGGTGCGGTAGGCGCGCTTGATGTCGGCCTGGCTGGCGTCCCGGGACACGCCCATGATTTTGTAGTAGTCCTTGAATTCCATCGTCGTAGGCCGCCCTCTGTGGAGTTCAAGCCTCGCGCACCGCACCCGGTGCGTCTGTACGCCATCGCACACTGTCTGGCGCTGCCTGCCGGGTCAGCGCCCAACGCCCCGCCTCGCCAAGGGTGAGCACCTGGCTGTGATAGCGCGCGAGGGTGGTGCGATGGGCGACGCTGATCAGGGTGATGCCGGCCGCCACGAGCTGGAGGTAGAGGTGATCCTCGTTGGCGGCATCCAGGGCGCTGCTGGCCTCGTCGAGGAGCGCGAAACGGGGCCCGGCGATCAGAACACGGGCGAAGGCCACCCGCTGCTGCTCGCCCACCGACAGCACGCGGCCCCAGTCGCGCAGCGCATCCAGCCCCCCAAAGCGCGCCGCCACATCGGGCAGGCAGACCCGGCGCAGCACTTCAAGCAAGGCTTCGTCAGACATCTTGTGCGCCTGACGCGGATAGAGCAGTTGGCTGCGCAGGCTGCCCGACAGCATGTAGGGGCGCTGGGGCAGGAACATCAACTCACCCTCCGGTGGCAGCGCAATGCGGCCGCTGCCGCTGCGCCACAGGCCGGCAATGGCCCGCAGCAGCGAGCTCTTGCCGCAACCGCTGGGGCCAACAATCATCAGGCTGTCACCGGTGGCGATGACCAGGCTGAGATCCCGGACCAGCATCCGTTCCCGCTTCGGGGTCCAGAGGGTCAAGCCCTGAATGCTTATCTGCACATCCGGTGCGCGGCGAATGCATTCCGTGGCCGGGGGCGCATCCGGGCCTTCCATGGCGTGGGCAAAACTGTCCAGCCGATGAATCCCGGCGACGAATTTGCTGAAGCTCTCGAAGTTGTCCACGATGACCGTCAGGGCCGCCAGGATGGCGGCGAAGGCGCCCGCGGCCTGAATCGCCCGGCCCACCTCCAGCTCGCCTGAAAGAACCCGGCCGGCGATGATGGCGCTGGGCAGGATGACGGTCATGAAGCTGAAGGCGTACTGGAAGAGGCTCAGCCTTAGTTGAACCCGGATCAGCCGGATGAAGTTGTCGAAGGCCGCCGCGAAGTGCCCCTCGATCTGGCGCGCCTCCTGGGCCTCGCCCCGGTAGAAGGCGATGGCCTCGGCGTTCTCCCGCACGCGCACCAGGCTGAAGCGGAAGTCGGCCTCGCGGCGCAGCTGATAGAAGTTCAGCCCCACCAGCACCTTGCCGAACAGCACGATGGTCACCCAGGTACCCACCGTCGCGTAAATGAGCAGAAACAGCACCAGCTCCCGGGAGATCGCCCACAGCACCCCGGAAAAAGCGATCAGCTGGAGCACGGCGCCGCTCAGCACGAGCATGAACTGCAGGGAGCGCTGGGTGAAGGTGTTGATGTCGTCGGCGATGCGCTGGTCGGGGTTGTCGATGCCGCTGTCGGCGTCGATCCTGAAATAGGCGCCGTGGTCCAGGTAGGCGGCCAGATAGCGGTGGGTCAGCCAGCGGCGCCAATGCACCCCCAGGGTGTCGCGAACGTAGTAATAGAAGGCGTGGGCCGGCACGGCGAACAGCAGGATCAGCAGGCAGAAGCGAATGGAGCGCCAGAAACGCTCACCATCCCGCGCTGCCAGCGCCGAGGTGAACTCGCCTGTTTGCTCATTGAGCAGCACGGCAAACAAGGCCTGGGCCAGCAGCAACCCGCCGAGCAAAACTAGCAGCAGGCGGGCCCTGCGCCTCTCGTCACTGCGCCAGTAAGGGGCCGCCATGGCCAGGACCTGCTGCAGGAGCTTGCTGTCGAGGTGGATCATGGGCGGCTCGGTGGGAAGGCGCTTGTCGGTGTCTGGCCGGTCAAGCTCCGTTCAACCTCACCTCAACCCGATGGGCGAGGCCGTCATCCACCAGGGGAATCGCCCCGTCCTGCCGGGGCTGGCCATCGACGACCAGCTGCGGCAGACCGGCCGGATGCCCCGGGTCGGCCGCCGTACGACTGACGACCAGGGTGTACTGGGTGTCGCCATGGCGATAGCGCAGGGTGCACCCCGGCCAGGCGGCCGGCAGCCGCGGTGACAGGTGCAGCCACGCGCCCTCGCGGCGCAGACCGAGCAGGGATTCGACGATCAGCCGGTACATCCAGCCCGCCGCGCCGGTGTGCCAGCTCCAGCCGCCGCGCCCCACGTGGGGCGCCACCGCATACACGTCGGCGGCGACCACATAGGGTTCGAGCTTGTAGAGGGCCACCTCCGCGGCACTGCGGGCATGATTGATCGGGTTGATCAGGGCCAGCAATGCCCAGGCCCGTTCGGCCTCGCCCAGCTCGGCGTAGGCCATGGCCGCCCACACCGCAGCGTGGGTGTATTGCCCGCCGTTCTCGCGCACGCCGGGCAGATAACCGCGGATGTAGCCCGGTGTCGGGTCGGCGCTGTCGAAGGGCGGATCGAGCAGCTGTATCAGCCCGTCGGCAGGGCGCAGCAGGTGGCGCTCCACCGCGTCCATGGCCCGGCGGGCGCGGGCCGGGTCGGCCGCGCCGGACAACACCGCCCAGCTCTGGGACACTGAATCGATGCGGCATTCGCGGCTGCTGGCGGCGCCCAGTGGCGTACCGTCGTCAAAGTAGGCGCGGCGATACCACTCTCCGCCCTCGCCCCCTCCCTCGCCGCTCCCCCCATCCCAGCCGTGCAGTTCCAGGGCGGCGCGCAGGCGCACGCCCTCCTCCCGGCACTGGGCGGCAAAGGGCGCGTCGCCCCGGGCCTCGGCCAGGGGGCCGAAGCGGGCCAGCACCGCATAGAGGAAGAAGCCCAGCCACACACTCTCGCCGCGCCCCTCGATGCCGACCCGGTTCATGCCATCGTTCCAGTCGCCCGAGCCCATCAGTGGCAGGCCGCGGGCGCCGAAGCGCAGGCCGTGCTGCACGGCCAGAACGCAGTGCTGGTAGAGGGTGGCTGATACCTCCGAGGTGGCCGGCTGATCGTAATAGGCGTCGTCTCCGGGATTCACCGGGCGCCCCTCCAGGAAGGGCCGAGCCTCGTCGAGCACGGCGCTGTCGCCGCTGACCTCCACATAGCGGCACACCGCCATGGGCAACCACAGGTAGTCGTCGGAGCAGCGCGTGCGCACGCCGCGGCCCGAGGGCGGGTGCCACCAGTGCTGCACGTCTCCCTCGCGGAACTGCCGGGAGGCGCTGAGCAGCAGGTGCGCCCGTACCAGGCCCGGTTCGGCATGGACCAGCGCCATGCTGTCCTGCAGCTGGTCGCGATAGCCAAAGGCGCCCCCCGACTGGTAATAGCCGCTGCGCGCCCACAGGCGGCAGGCCAGGGCCTGGTAGATCAGCCAGCCGTTGGTCAGCATGTTCACGGCCGGGTCCGGGGTGTCCACCTGCACGGCGCCGAGGGTGTGCTGCCAGCCGAGGCGGACTTCTGCGAGGGCCTGGTGGGCAGCGGCGATGCCCCGGAAGCGTGCCACCAGGTGGTCGGCCTCATCGGCGTCGCGCCCCACGCCCAGGCGGAACACCCGCTCTCGGGTGTGGCCGGCCTCAAGGGTGATGCTGATCTGGAGGGCCCCGCAGGGGTCGAGGCCGCCACCGACCCGGCCGGACAGCCCGCTGCGAGCCAGGGCTGCCGGTGCGGCCAGGCTGCCATTGCGGCCGACGAACTCGCCACGGTCCGCGGTAAGCCCCCGGGCCGTGTCGTCCGCGTCGAGAAAGGCCACCCGCTCGGCAAACTCGGCGTTGTAGGGGTTGCGGGCATACAGGGCACCGCTGCGCGGGGCAATCTCGGTGCTCACATGCATGGCCGAACGCCCCCCCAGATCGCCCAGCACCCACTGCACATAGGCCGTGGCGCTCAGGCGACGGGGGCGACCGGAGTCGTTGCGAAGCTTGAGCAGCGAGAACTTCACCGCCGCATCCCGGGCCACGAAGACGGTCAGCTCGGAATGAATGCCATCCACCCGGGTTTCGAAAACGCTGTAGCCGAAGCCGTGGCGAACGGTGTAGGTGGCCTCGGCCCGGGCAGGCAGTGGCGTGGGCGACCAGACCTGGCCGCTGTCCTCGTCGCGCAGGTACAGAGCCTCGCCGCTGCAGTCGCTCAGGGGGTCGTTGTACCAAGGGCTGAGGCGGAACTCGTGGGCGTTCTCGCTCCAGGTGTAGGCACTGCCGCATTCGGAGATCACGGTGCCGAAATGCGCGTTGGCCAGCACGTTGGCCCACGGGGCCGGCGTGGTCTGCCCCGGGTTCAGGGTGATGAGATATTCCTGCCCGTCGGGGGTGAAGCCGCCCAGTCCGTTGGGCAGCACCAGTCCTTCGGGCTGGCGCATCGTGGCCGGATCCAGCGGGCCCGGCGGGCGCACCGCCACCACGGGCATGTGGGGGGGCAGGCGCGGGGCAAGCAGGCGGCGGTCGTCGAGCTGCTCGGCCAGGCTGCCCCGGCAATCGGTGATCACCGCCCGGGCCACGGCCTGGAAGACCAGCCTGTCCTCGGCGGAGATGTGCTCGGCCGAGCGCACGAAGATCCCTCCGGGGCGGTCGATCAGGCTGGCACTGGTTCCCGAGGCCACCAGGCCGACGATCTCGTCCTGCAGACGCTGGCGATAGCCGGCGTGGTCCTCGTTCCAGATCACCAGGTCCACCGCCAGGCCCTTGAGGCGCCAGTAGGCGTGGGCCTGCACCAGCTGGCGCACCAGCTTGATGCTGGCGGCGTCACCGATCTGCAGCAGCACGATGGGCAGATCGCCGGAGATGGCGTAGCCCCACAGGCCTGACTGGCCGCGGCGGTTGCGCAGCAGCAGGGCCGGGTCGGCGCGCAGGGCGCCGTCGGCGTACAGCACCGGCCCGGCAAGCCGGGCGTAGAGCTGGGCGTCGGCTTCCACGGCGTTGAGCTGCAGCAACTCCACCTGGCTGTGGGTCCACGCCAGGTCGAAGACCCGGTCGGCCAGATGGCGGTCGCGGTGCTTGCCCACCAGAGCCACCGCAGCGGCCCGGCTGTCGGCCATGCCGGTGACGATATCCACCGTCACCGTCTGCTCGGGCGCCAGGACGATGCGCTGGCGGATGGCCACGATGGGGTCGAGCACCGGCCCGGCGTGGCCGCCCAGCGGGCCGGGGACATCCAGGGCCAGGGGGGCTGCGGCGCTGCGGGTACGCCCGATGAAGGCGGCCCGGTCGGTTTCCCACGACACGGCATCGGCATCGGCGCCATGCACCGCCATCAGGTGCAGCATCCACGGGGTCGCCTCCTCGGGCGAGCGCGGCCGGCGCATGCACAGGATGGCGTGCTGGTCGGGCAATATCTCGGTCTGCACAAACAGCTTGGCGAAGGCCGGGTGCTGGGCGTCGGCGGCGGACGGGGAGATCACCACTTCGGCGTAGCTGGTGATCTCCACCTCCCGCGGGTACGGGGTGTGGTTGGTGAGGCGTACTCGGCGCAGTTCGATGTCGTCCTCGGGAGACACGACGATCTCGGTGTAGGTCTCGATCTCGCCGCCGTCCACGCCGTCGCGACGCCGGAACTCGACGCGTCCTTCGGAAAAGATGGCCTCGTAGCACAGCGGTTCGCGTCGGGTTGGCTGGTAGGCCGTGGACCAGAACACCTCGCTTTTCACATCCTGGATGTAGCAGAAGCTGCCCCAGTCGTCGCAGGTTCGGTCTTCGCGCCAGCGGGTCACCGCCAGGTCGTGCCAGTGGCTGTAGCCCCCCCCGGCATTGGTGAGCATCACGTGGTAGCGGCCGTTGGAGAGGAGCTGAACCTCGGGAACCGGGGTGTCCGCCGTCTCGAAGCGCCGCAGCGGTGGCTCAAGGGGCGCCGAACGTGAATGCAGGCCCGACAGCTCGGCAGCATGGGAAAACACCCCGGATACCTTGGGAATGCGTTCCTGGAGGAGTGGCATCACCGCCTGGAAGAGGCGGTCCGACTCGAAGCGCCGCTGCATCGGGCGGTCGCACAGGGTCCAGGCCAGGGCCAGCAGACTCATGCCCTGGTGGTGGGCCATGAAGGCCCGCACCAGAGCCCGGGGCTGGCCCCGGCGCTGCCGGGCGGGGGTGTAGTCGATGGCCTCAAAGAAGCCGAAGCGGCCGACGACCCCCTCCCCGGCCAGGCGCTGCAGGTTGGCGCAGGCTGCCTCCGGGGCCACCATCAGGGCCATCACCGAGGCGTAGGGTGCCACCACCAGGTCATCACCAAGGCCGCGTTTGAGACCCAGCCCCGGCACGCCGAAAGCCCGGTACTGGTAGTTGAGCTGGGCATCCACGGTGTTGTAGGCCGATTCGGACATGCCCCAGGGCACGCCACGCTGGTGCCCGTATTCGATCTGGCGGGCCACGGCGGCCCGGGCCGTCTGATCGAGCAGCGTTTGGGCGTAGGTGGGCATCACGAGTTGGGGCATCAGGTACTCGAACATGGAGCCGCTCCACGACAGGAGGACCGGCTCGCCGGCTGCCTGGGTGAGCAGACGGCCGAGGGCAAACCAGCTTTCCTTGGGCAGGGCCCCCTGGGCAATGCCGACGAAGCAGGCCAGGCGTGCCTCGGAGGCGAGCAGGTCGTAGCAGCTGGCGTCCATGCGCCGTTCGGTGACGTTGAAGCCAATGGTCAGCAGGTGGCGCGATGCGTCGAAGAGAAAGTCGTAGTCCATGCAGGCCAGTTCGGCGGCACGCTTGGCCAGCGCGTCGATTTGATCGATGCGCGCCCGGGCCCGTGCGCTGCCCTCGCCGACGGCACGCAAGAGGTCGGTGAGCCACGTCCGGCGGGCCAGCACGTTCTCGTGATCGAGGCGCGCGTGGATGAGGGGGGCCAGCCGGATGTCGAGGCGCGCCAGCTCGCGCAGGCTGGGCAGGCCTGCAGTGGCGGCAATGCTGTCCAGCAGCGCATCCAGGCGCCGCGGTGGGCTGGGCAGGCACAGCCAGGGTGCGAGAGCATCAAGCTCGTCGCGGGCGTCGCGCACCTGGCGCAGCAGGGCCTGGGCCCAGCGTCCCGCCTCCTTATCGGCGCTATTGGCGGTGACCGACTCCTGCTGGATGGCGGTCTGCACCAGGAGGCTGGTGGCGCAGCCCTCCAGGCCGTCAAGAATGGCGCGTACCGCCGGCAAGGTCGTGGGCGGCGCCTGGGAGGCTGTCGCCAATGCCTTCCAGCACGCCAGCATGCGGCTGTCGGCCGACGGGCCGACGGCATCGGCAAGGATGCGCACCGTATCGGCCAGCCCGTCAAACAGGCGCAGGGGCACGATGGCGTCATCAGGCAGCCCGAGCAGACCACCGCGCAGGGTCAGCAGGTGGCCGGCCAGGTTGCCGCTATCCACCGTGGACACATAGAGCGGCGCCATCGGCTGCAGGCTACGGGTGTCGTACCAGTTGTAGAAATGCCCCCGGTAGCGGGCCAGCCCGTACATGGTTTCCAGGCTG
This sequence comes from Zoogloea sp., assembly GCF_044344315.1. GTDB lineage: Bacteria > Pseudomonadota > Gammaproteobacteria > Burkholderiales > Rhodocyclaceae > Zoogloea. The sequence continues at coordinate 32,473 of NZ_JBIJDC010000025.1, forward strand.
CGGGTGCAGCGCTCAAGCAGTGGGCCGGCCAGCAGGTAGCCGAAGTCGTAGGCGGCCAGATTGGCCAGCAGGGACAGGCCCATGTTGGTGGGCGAGGTGCGATGGGCCACGGTGGCGCCACGGTATTCCTGGTAGTTGTCGGGGGGCAGCCAGTTGTCGGCGGGGCAGACAAAGGTGTCGAAGTAGGACCAGGTACGCCGCGCCACGCTGCGCAGGAAGTTCACCTGGGCATCGTTCAGGGACGCCCGCCGCTCCACCAGGGGCAGGCTGATCCACCAGGCCAGAGCTGGCGAAACCAGCCACAAGAGGAGAATGGGCACCGCCGCCAGCAGGCTGTGCGGTGCGCCGATAGCCAACCCGGCAATGCCTGCCAGGGCTACCACCGGTCCGGCCGGCATGCGCCGGAAGGCGGCCACCAGGCTGTCCCGGTCCGCTGCCGCGAGGGTCTTCTCGACTTCGCTGGACGGGCACCATTCGAGCAGGCGTCGATGACTCACGCCCATGCGCCACAGGGTTCGCCCTATGGCATCCAGGCTGTAAAAGGCTTCATAGGGCAGGCATGCGAACTCGAAGGCGAGCTGGGCCGCACGGCGTGCAAGCCCCTGCCCGAGGGCCGTGAGATGAGCGCCGAAGCGGATCTCCTCGGCTTTGTGCAACAGCGACACCAGACTCGCCAGCAGGGTGGGCAGGACCACGGTCAGCAGCAACGCCAGCGTCCAGGGCCCGGCCGGGTCGAGCAGCGCCCAACCCAGGGCCAGGGACAGAACCAGCGCGGCCCCTACCAGGCTGCGTCGCAGGTTGTCGAAGAGCTTCCACTGGGAAAGGGTCGAGAGGGGGTTGGCCTGACGGTGGACCTTGCCCTTGGCCGAACCGGCCAGGCAACTGCACGGTACCTGGCGCAGCAACCAGCCGGCCAACTGCCAGTCACCCCGAATCCAGCGGTAGCGGCGCGTGGCGTCGGCGCTGTAGCGGGACGGGTAGTCCTCGAACAGCAGCGCGTCACTGAGCAGCCCGGCACGGGCGTAGCAGCCCTCCAGCAGATCGTGGCTGAGCACCCGGTTGTCGGGCAGACGGCCGCCCAGAGCACGTTCGAAGGCATCCACGTCGTAGATGCCCTTGCCAATGAAGGAGCCCTCACCGAATACGTCCTGATAGACGTCGGACACCGCCCGGGTGTAAGGGTCGATGCCTGCCTCGCCGCTGTACAGGCGGGCGTGGCGGGAGCGGCTGGCCGCCGGCAGGCTGATGCCCACCCGCGGTTGCAGCACGCCGTAGCCGGCCACCACGCGCCCGGCGCCCTCGTCGTACTCCGGGCGATTGAGGGGGTGGGCCATGGCGCCGGCAAACTGGCGGGCCGCATCGCGGGGCAACTGGGTGTCGGTGTCCAGCGTGATCACGTAGCGCACGCCGGCGAGCACTGAAGTGTCGCCGACGATCAAGGCAAAGCCGGCGCCTTCGCTGCCTCGCAACAAGGCGTTGAGATCGGCCAGTTTGCCACGCTTGCGCTCGCTGCCCATCCAGCTGCGCTCCAACTCGTTCCACTGGCGGGCCCGGTGGAACAGGAAGAAGCGGTCCCGCCCTGCCGGGGCGTAGGTGGCGTTGAGCGCCTCGATGCCGGCACGGGCGCGGGCCACCAAGGCCCCGTCGCCGGGCAGGGTTTCGCTGCTTGCGTCGAGAAAGTCGGTGAGCAGGCCCAGGTGCACGCAGTCGTCCCGGTTGGCCAGGAAGCGGATCTCCAGGGCTTCGAGGAGGCTATCCACCCCCGCCGCGGTGCCGAGCATGGTGGGCACCACCACCAGGGTGCGTGACGCCGGCGGGATGCCCTCGGAAAAATCCATCCGTGGCAGCGGGCGCGGGGCTACGGTCAGGGTGACCAGCCAATTGACCAGGCTGACCGCCATCTGGCTGCTCACCAGCACAGCGGGCAGGCCGAACAGCAGGAGCAGCAGCGATCCCTGCCCGGTCAGCCCGGCATCCAGGGCAAAGGTCAGCAGGCCAGCGGTGGCGGCCGCGGTGATCAGGGCAATGGCGCCCAGGTAAAGGGGCAGCGGCATGCGCTCCGCGGCGCGTCCCATCCGCTGCCACCAGCCGATACGTACGCCGGACGCCGCCTCAAGCGTGCCACGGCCCGCATCGACAAGATGGAAGCCCACGTGCCCGGCCCGACTGTCCGGGGCCGCGGCGCGGGCCCGGTCCACCGCCTGGCGGGCGACCTCGCCCTCGCTCAGGCACCCCTGGCGGGCAATCTCTTCGGTGGCATGGCGATAGCGATCGCGGGTGGCAAAGTCCATGCGGCCGTACACGCCGCCCGGGTCACCGCGCAGGGTCTGCTCCACCAGGCTCAGGCTCTCCACGAAATCCTGCCAGTCCATGGCGCCGAGCACCCGCAAGCTGCCGATGCTGTTGCCGATGGAGACCTGGTCGGCGGCCTGGCGCTGGTTTTCGGCCTGTACCAGGCTGGCGGTGGTGAGGCCCGACTGGGCCAGACGCTGCTCGACCCAGTTCAGGGCCAGGGCCAGCGCAGGCCCCCTGCCCTGCAGGCGACGCGCCAGTTCAGCCACGAAGGCTCCGACCATTGGCGGCTCGGAGCGCACCATGTCGGCCACCACCAGGATCAGATGCTCCGGAGCCGTCTCAGCGGCCCGACTCAACTGGTCAGCCCAGGAGCCGGCCAGCTCCCGCTCCACCCAGCCGGCGGCGATGCGCACGCACACGCGCCGGAGGTTTTCGATGAGGGCCAGACGCAGCATGATGGGGATGGCCCACAACTCCCCCAACCTCAGGGGCGTCAGCGTCTGATACGCCGCCACAAAGCGGGCAAGGCCCTCGGCGTCCAGCCGGCCATCTCCGTGGGCGATGATTTCAAGGGCAATGTCGTAAACCCGGGGGCGCCCGGCTGCCGCCCCGTCGAGGCTCGGCAGCTCGCGGCTGTAGCCCTCCGGCAGCAGGCGGCGGGCCATGCGGATCTGTTCCTCGATCAGATAGAAGTTGTCGAGCAGCCATTCGCCGGCCGGCGAGATGCGCCGTCCCTCGGCAACCGCGTCGGTGAGCAGGCGACACACACTGAACAGCGTCCGTTCGTTGTCGGTGAGGCGGGCCAGGAGGCGATCGGGCAGACGCACCTCGGCCAGATGGTGGATGCCTGCCAAAGTGCGTCCATGCAGGGCCATCTGGTCGGCGCTGAACAGTTCGGCACGCAGAGGGGCTTCATCTTCCGTAAAGGAAGGAGGCATTCCGGCAACCTGCAGTCGTGCCATCAGACGGCCGTGACGGTCACTCAGGGCGCTCAGGATCGACATGGGGTGCGGTAGCCGAAAGGCCGCAGAAAGGGGAACTGAATCAGACCTGCCATGGGTGCGTGCCTTCCACAGGTTCGCCATGCAACGGCTGACGATGAACCGGGACGCTCGCCTGCAATGGCCCGTAGTAGCGGCACGCCGGAGATCGACGAGGCGATCCGGATGCGCGCGCTCCGTCCGGGACGACAAGGCTGTGGCGAAATCTCGCTGGCAGGTTAATGGGCCCGGTTGGGGGGGTCGGTGCGCTGTCGCACACAGCCGGGCGCCCGTCTCCCCGGCGCTGTCATCCCCCTCCCCATGTACGCCAACGTACCGACGGCGCCCCCCTGGCCGCCCATTCTGCGGCCTGGGGTGTCCCTGCCGCCTTCAGGCAGCCCGGGCCCCGCACCCGACTTATTCAACGAAGGGAACACACCATGAAAGCCTCCACCAATCCTGGCCTGATGTGGGCCGGCTTGCCGGCGCTGCTGGCCGGCATGCTGGTATTGACGGCCGGCTGTGCCGGCACCCTGCCCCCCACCGAGCAGATGGCCCTGTCAACCGCAGCCGTGACCCGGGCGAGCAGCGCCGGTGGCACCGAGATGGCACCGGCCGAAATGCAGCTGGCCCGGGAGAAGCTCGACAAGGCCAAGGTGGCCATGAACGCCGAGGAGTTCGACACGGCCCGCAGGCTGGCCCGGGAAGCCCAGGTGGATGCCCAGTTGGCCGAGGCCAAGGCCCGCTCGGGCACCGCCCGCAAGGCCGCCGAAGAGCTGCAGAAGGGCATTCGCGTACTCGGCGAAGAGCTCGATCGCAAGAACAAATGATTTACCGACGCAAGGAACCGATCATGAAACCGCAACGCATGTTTTTTGCGATGAGCCTCATCACCTTGGCAGTGCTGACGGGGTGCAGTTCGCAACCACCGCGCAACGCCCTCCTCGATCAAGCCCGCAGCGACTACCAGACCGCTCAGAGCACGCCAGAAGCCCGAGATCTGGCCGGCGGCGAGATGAGACAGGCGGCCGACGCCCTCAAGTTGGCCGAGGAAGCCTCCACCCGTGGGGACGATGCGTCCGATGTGACCCATCTGGCCTACGTCGCCCGTCAGCGGGTTGCCATTGCCCAGGAGACTGGTCGCCAGAAAGCCGCTGAAGCCTCCGTCAGTGCCGCCCAGGGCCAACGCGACAAGGTGCGCCTGGCCGCACGCACCACCGAAGTGGATACAGCCAACCGCAGCGCCGCCAGCGCTCGCCAGGACAGCCGTGAAGCACGTGCCGAAACCCGCGACCTGGAGGCCCACCTGCGCGCCCTTAACGCCCGGCAGACGCCTCGAGGCATGGTCATCACCATTGGCGATGTGCTCTTTGACACTGACCGATCCGAGCTTCGTCAGGGCGGCATGCGCAATATGGAAAAGCTCGCCACCTTTCTCAAGACCTATCCCCAGCGCAAGGCCCGTATCGAGGGCTTCACCGATAGCTCCGGCAGCGACAGCCACAATCAGGCGCTGTCCGTCCGGCGTGCCGAGGCCGTCATGAACGCCCTGACCGGCATGGGCATCGGCAGTGATCGGCTCACTGCCCAGGGCTTTGGCGAGACCAGCCCTGTTGCCGACAACAGCCGCCCCGCCGGCCGCCAGATGAACCGCCGGGTCGAAGTTGTCCTCTCCGACGAAAACGGCCAGATCTCGTCCCGCTGAGCCCGCACACGCCGCAAAAGGTCTGCCCCCGCCGAGGGGGCAGACCCGTTTTACGGGAGCGACGGGCAAGGGCCGACGGTTAGGGGCGACTTCAGTCGCCCGCGGACTTCGATTAACGTCATGCCTGTGATCAAGGCGCGGATGGGCGACTGAATGAAGTCGCCCCTACCACTCGCGCCCCTGCCGCTCGCCTCCACGATCCCTCCCTCCGCCGTCCCCGAGCCCCCATAAGCCCTTCAGTTGCTGCACCTGACTCAACACACTCGGGGTTTCGCCAGGAGATCCTGGAAGGCCCTGGCGTCGACGGGATGGCTGAAGTGGTAGCCCTGCCCCTGGTGGCAGTGGTGGTCACGCAAAAAGCCCATTTGTCCGGACGTCTCGACGCCCTCGGCAATAACCCGCTGCTTGAGCTTGCGGGCCATGTCGATGACGGCACTGACGATGGTGGCGTCGCCCGTGTCGGTGACGATGTCGCGGATGAAGGACTGGTCGATCTTAAGGGTGTCGATGGGAAAGCGCTTGAGATAGCTCAGGCTGGAATAGCCTGTGCCAAAGTCGTCCAGGGCAAGATGAATGCCCAGGGCCTTGAGGGCCGTCAGCACCGCGGCGGAGGCGTCCGCATCCTGCATGAGGATGCTCTCGGTCAGTTCGAGCTCAAGGCACTCCGGCATCACGCCGGTTTCGGCAAGCGTGTGGGCCACGCCCTCCAGAAAATCCCTGTGACGAAACTCTACCGCCGAGATGTTGATCGATAGGGGCACGACGGGAAGACCCGCCGCTTGCCAGGCGCGCAGCTGCCGGCAGGCCTCGCGCAGGACCCAGCGCCCGATGGGCACGATCAGGCCGGACTCCTCGGCCACGGCGATGAATTGGGCCGGCAGGCGTAGGCCGAATTGGGGGTCCTGCCAGCGGATCAGGGCCTCGGCGCCAGTCATGCGCCCCGAGGCGAGATCAATCTGGGGCTGATAGTGGAGCAGGAACTCTCCGTCCTTGAGGGCCCTGCGCAGGGCACTTTCGATCAGCTGTCGGCTCACCGCGTGGGTACTCATCTCCGGGCGGAAGAACTGGCAGCTGTTGCGTCCGGCGGCCTTGGCGTAATACATGGCGGTATCGGCGTTCTGCAGCACCACATCGGGGCAGTCCCCGTCGTCGGGATAGACGCTGATGCCGATGCTCAGGGTCACGTGGAGTTCGTGGCCGCTGATCTGCTGGGGCTGGGAGAAGGTCTGGAGCAACTTGTCGGCAATCCGCGCCGCGTCCTGGATGTTCTCGATCTCCGACAGCAGGATCACGAACTCGTCGCCCCCCTGGCGGCACACGGTGTCGGTGACGCGCACGCTGGCGATCAGGCGGTCGGCAACCGACTGGAGCAGTTGATCGCCGATGGCGTGGCCGAGGGAATCATTGATGTGCTTGAAGTAGTCCAGGTCGAGAAACAGCAGTGCCACCTGCTTCTGGCGGCGACGGGCCAGACCGATGGCCTGGGAAAGCCGCTCGGTGAGCAGGGCCCGGTTGGGAAGACCGGTGAGGAAATCGTGGTGGGCCAGGTGTGTCATGCGCGCCGCCATGGCCCGGGATTCGCTGACGTCATGGAAGACGATGACGGCACCGGTGACCCGCCCCTCCCGGTTGTGAATGGGCGCGGCAGAATCCTCAATTGAGGATTCGACACCGTCCCGGCGCAGGAGCAGGCAATCGTTGCCCAGGCCGACGATGCGGTCCTCGTTCATGGCGCACCGGGCGGGGTCGAGGGCCGTCTCCCGGGTAATGCCGTCGATGATGCGGAAGACCTCCGGCAGGGGCCGGCCGAGGGCATCCTCCCGGGTCCAGCCGGTCATCCTTTCGGCCACCAGGTTCATGTAGGTCACGTTGCCAGGCATATCGGTAGTGAGCACCGCGTCGCCGATGGAGTTGAGGGTGACCTGGGCGCGCTCCTTCTCGGCAAACAGGGCCTCCTCGGCCATGCGCAGCACCGTTTCGGTGTGCTTGCGCTCCGAGACATCCTCGACGGTGAGCACATGCCCCGTTGGTGTGCCGGCCTCGTCCATGGGGGCCGCGTTGACGCGTACCCAAACGACGGCGCCGTCACCCCGCAGCAGGCGCATTTCGGCGCTGAAGGCTTGGCCCGTCTCCGCTGCCCGGTCCCACTCGGCGAGCACCCGCACACGGTCCTCGGGGGCCAGGGCGCTACGCCAGTCGATGCCACAGGGTTCAGTCGCGGTTTCGCCGACGATGCGCTGGTAAGCCGGATTGGCATACACGCAGGCGCCCTCCGGGTCCGAGACGAAGATTCCCAGCGGCGAGGCGTCGCTCATGGCCCGGAAGCGCGCTTCGCTGCGGCGCAGGGCATCCCGCGCGGCCTTGCGCTCGATCAGGTAATCCAGGGCACGGGGGAGCCAGTAGGCATCCAGGTGCCCTCTGACCAGATAGTCCTCGGCCCCCTGCGCCAGGGCGGCCTGGGCCAGATCCTTGCCCTCCGGAGGCACGAGCACCAGCACCAGGGCTCCCGGGGCCGCGCCGCGCAGGCGGGCCAGCAGCGGCAGACCCGCACCGTCGCGCAGGTACAGGTCAAGAAGGATCACGTCCGCCGGCGCGGCGGCGAGGCGCAGCAGGGCATCACTCGCACAGCTCACCTGTTCGACGCGAAAGGGCCGCTGGATGGCGTGCGCCAGCACCTCCTGGATGTGCTGTGCTTCCGTCGTATCGTCCTCGACGAGCAGGACCCGGACCGGCGATGGGCTCATGGCGGCCGCACCGTCTTCACCCCGCCCGGCCACAGCGGACAGGGGCCGGCATGCCCGGCTTCATGAACGGGGCGGCGGCAGAGGGCTCAGGTCAACCACGATGCCGCCCTCGCCCTCCCACCTTTTCAGGTTGGCCTCCAGGAGTTTGCCCACATGAGCGGCGGTATCAGGGTGGAGGTGCTCGACCATCTGAGCGGCAAAGGGGGATCGATCTCCGACCCTGTCGTCAGGTGGCGCGGTCGGGGTGAAGCGCATGAAGCTGGTCATGGTTCGATTCCTTTAAAAGCATGGGGCCCGCCGCATGGAAGGTGGCGGGCCCGCGGATTCAGCGCGGAGGCAGATCCTTGTTGAGCGATTCGAAGTGCTTGATCTGCGACTCGGCCTCATCCTTGGTGACCCCATAGGCCTCCTGGATCTTGCCGGCCAGGCCGTCACGCTTGCCGGCAATCACGTCCAGATTGTCATCGGTGAGCTTGCCCCACTGCTCCTTGACCTTACCCTTGAATTGCTTCCAGTTTCCTTCAACGATGTCCCAGTTCATTTTGAGCTCCTTCGATAGTGGGCCGGAGGACAGGTCTGCCCTTCGGATACGGCATTCAGCGGCGGGTAATCAGGAAGCCGATCAGGAACCCGGCGACGGCCGCACCGCCCAGTACCTGCCAGGGGTTTTCACGGACGTAGTGCTGGGTGGCGTCAGCTGCGCAATGGGCCTGGTGGGAAGCCCGCCGACGCACATCATCAAAACGCGAACGGGCGTCACCCATGGCGTCTTGTGCAGCGGAGCGTGCGCTCGCCAAGCCCTCAGCCGTGGAGTGGGCCATGTCGGTGAGGCGTGCATCGGCGCTATCGACAGCGTCCTTCACGTCCTTCATGAATCCTTCCTTACGGCTTTCAAGGGGCATGGGGGTGGTTTCGTTGGTCATGGTGTCTCCTGGTACGGATGGACAGGGCCCGGGCCAGCAGCGCCATACCTTGCATGGCACCGGCCGGACTGGAGGAGGCAGCGGGTGCCTCTCGAACCCATCGTCGTCTCCACCATGAAGCACGTCGGTGCGCCAGCGCACGTAGCGCGGGGCGGTCGGGCCGAGGGCTTGAGGGCACCGCGCTGGGTGCGCTGGCGCACAGACCAGCCCACTGCCCGGGCGGCACAGTGGGCTACTCCCTTTTCGAGGACGTCCACCATGCTGATCACCTTCAAATCCTCCGCCAGCGCCAACGTCATCACCTTTGAAAAGAACGCTCGGCAACTGCTCGACGTCCTAGGCAAGGACCGAGAGGAAAAAACCGGCATCGTCACCGTTGCCCAGCTTCCAGAGGCCATCGCTCGCCTGCGCCGGGCTATCGATGCAGACGCTGCCACCTATGCGGTGAAGGCCGGCGACCCACCCCAGTCGAGCGATGCCGGGGGGGATGCCGTGAGCTTTTTCCAGCGCGGCCTGCCCGTGCTGGAACTGATGGAGGGGGCCCTGCAGGAGGACACCCCTGTAACCTGGGGCGTTTAGCGCGGTCGGGTTTGCGAGCGGGTTTGACGGCAGTGTGCGTTACCGCCCCGACAGCCTCCGATCTCCTGCGCGACTCTGCGGACACACCCATAACGGGCTCGTCCCGCCCGGGGCGCCCGCCGTGACCAGGAAAGTCCACCCATGTCCGTGTTGCCCTCCGCCGCCTCCGGCAACCGCCTGCTCGCCTCGCTTCCGCGGCAGGAGTTGGTGCGTATGCTGGGCATCTGCACCCCGGTGGAGCTGAGCTTCGCCGAGGTGCTTGCCGAACCCGGGCTGCCCATCCGCCACGTGTGGTTTCCCACTGGCTGCGCCATCGCCCAGGTGGTGCTGATCGAGGGCCGGGCCAGCCTGGAGGTGGGTCTGGTGGGGGACGAGGGGGTGCTGGGTGTGCCCGTCGTGCTCGATGTTCCCTTATCGCCCGAACGTGCCGTGGTGCAGGTGCCAGGGCTTGCCCTGCGCGCCGACGCAGCCCGTTTTCGTGAGGAACTGGCCCGCTGCCCGGTACTGGGCCAGGTGCTGCGCCACTATGTACATGCCCTGATGGGGCAACTGGCGCAGACCGCCGGCTGTACCCGCTACCACGTCGTCGAACAGCGCCTGGCCCGCTGGCTGCTGATGACTCAGGACAGGGCCCACGGCGATCGCTTCCGCGTTACCCATGAGTTTCTCGCCTACATCCTGGGCGTACGGCGGGTGGGCATCACCCGGGCCGCCACCGCCCTGCAACAGCGCCGCATCATTCGTTATGCCCGGGGCGACATTACCATCCTCGACCGGGACGGCCTGAGCGGTGCGGCCTGCACCTGCTACGAGGCCGACCGGACCCGCTACGCGGTCGCCATGGCCGCCTCGTCCCTGTGAGCGCCAGCGCACAGACCCCAGCGCCTTGCCCTGTCATTCTCTATGTCTTGATTCCTGACGGTCGACCGTGACAACGGCACCGGCCCTGCCCCATGCCCGACCGTTGCGCTGTGGTGATCACCTGTGAGCACGGAGGAAACCGCATTCCGTCTCCCTACCGCAGCCTCTTCGCCGGGCAGGAGACCCTCCTGGCCTCCCACCGGGGCTTCGATGCCGGTGCGCTGGAGCTAGCCCGCGACCTGGCCGACGCCCTCGCGGCACCACTGGTGGCCTCCACGGTATGCCGTCTGCTGGTGGACCTGAACCGTTCCGTCGGCAACCCTGTGATCCATTCCGAAGTAATCCGCCATCTACCTGCCGAGCAGCGCGCAGCCATCCTTGCCAGGTTCTACCAGCCCTACCGCAGTGAAGCCGAGTCGGTCGTTCGCCAGGCCATTGCCGAGCGTGGAAGAGTCCTCCACCTGTCGTCTCACAGCTTCACGCCGGTGCTCGATGGCCGCCAGCGGCGCGCCGATGTCGGCCTGCTTTACGACCCCCGACGCCCGGGCGAGGTGGCCCTGTGCGCGCACTGGAAAGCCACCCTGGCCCACCTCGCCCCCCACCTCCAGGTGCGCCGCAACTACCCCTATGCCGGCAAGGGCGACGGGCTGACCGCCTGGTTCCGCCGGCGCCTGCCCGCCGATGCCTATGTCGGCATCGAACTGGAGGTGAATCAGAAACACCAGGCCGACGGGGGCGCCCACTGGGCCGCCCTGCGCCGGACCTTGATCGAGTCCTTGCGCGAGGCCCTCTTGCGCAGCACCGGCAGCCCGCCGGCCCCACCCTTGCCGCAGGAGCTCCCATGAAAATCCGCATCGGTTTCGATATCACCTACGAATGCCCTCAGCCCACCCCGATGATCCTGATGGTCAATGTGCACTACTCGCGCATCTCCGACATGATCACCCCCGACCACCTGATCGCCGATCCGCCGGTGCCACTCCGCGCGTATCGGGACAGTTTCGGCAACTGGTGCTCGCGCATCGTTGCCCCCAAGGGCCTGCTGCGCCTGCGGACCGACGCCCTGTTGAATGACTCCGGCCAACCTGACATCGTGGTGGCGCAAGCCCGCCAGACCCCGGTTACCGAGCTGCCCGACGAGACCCTGATGTTCCTGCTCGGCAGTCGCTACTGCGAAACCGACCGCCTGTCGGAGATCGCCTGGCAACTCTTTGGTCACACACCACCGGGATGGGCGCGGGTCCAGGCCATCTGCGACTACGTGCATGGGCACATCCGCTTCGGCTACCAGCATGCCCGCGCCACCAAGACCGCCTGGGAGACCTGGCACGAGCGGGTCGGGGTGTGCCGGGATTATGCCCACCTGGCCATCACCTTCTGCCGCTGCATGAACATCCCGACCCGCTACTGCACTGGCTACCTGGGCGACATGGGCGTGCCGCCTCCCTACGGACCAATGGACTTTGCCGGATGGTTCGAGGTGTGGCTGGACGGGAACTGGTACACCTTCGATGCGCGCAACAATGTGCCGCGCATCGGCCGGGTGCTGATCGGTCGTGGCCGGGATGCCGCCGATGTGGCCATCAGCAACACCTTCGGCCCCAACATCCTGAAGAACTTCGTCGTCATGACTGACGAGGTGCGCTGAACCGCGTGGAAGCGTGGTGAGCCGCTGTGGCGCGTTGCTCAGGCGGCGTAGCCCAGCACGGCGAAGAAGTGGCAGGTGGTGCCGGCCATCACGAACAGGTGCCAGATGAAATGCCCGAAGCGGAGGCGCGCGTCGGTCATGTAGAACACCACACCCCCCGTATAGGCCAGACCACCGGCCACAAGCCAGGCCAGGCCTGCCGGCGCGACCCGCTCGATCAGTGGCACGGCGGCAATGACCACCAGCCAGCCCATGGCCAGGTACAGGCCGGTGGACAGCCAAGGATTGGCGAGCCGGTCTAAGGCCTTCAGGGTCAGGCCGACGGCCGCCATGCCCCACACCAGCCCGAACAGGGTCCAGCCCCAGGGGCCGTCGAGCACGCCCAGGGCAAAGGGCGTGTAGCTGCCGGCGATGAACAGGTAGATCGCCCCGTGATCCATCCGGGCCAGCAGGCGCTTGGCCCCCGGTCGGGCCGGAGAGGCCGCGTGGTAAAGGGTGGAGCTGAGGTAGAGCAGCACCATCGTCGCCGCAAACACACAGGCCCCCACGATGTTGGCAGCGCTGCCGCGCTGGGCCGTCACCACGATCAGAATCGGCGCCGAGGCCAAGGCCAGCACAAAGCCCAGGCCATGGCTAACGCTGTTGGCGAGTTCCTCGGCGGCCGACTGGGGGCGATCCTGCATGGCGGTCCTTTGGTAAGGTCACTTATCCAGGATAGACCGATTGAGAATGGATGCGTTGCATTATCAGTGCGTTAATCCTCCCCATCAGCCGCGGTAGCGGACGGGCCGCCTGACGGGCGGATTCAGCGCAGCCCCCGCAGGTAATGTCGCTCGAAGTAGCGCTTGGCCCAGTGCATCGCGCGCAAGGGAGGCAGCACCCAGCTGCGTTTCGCGTCCCGGTAAACCAGCGTCCCGGCGCTCAGACTATCAACAATGCAGATCAACTCGGGCCGGGTTCGGCCGCGGCGTTGAAAAAGCACAGCTGGAAGCCATCTCGACGCCCCTGCTGACGCAACAGGGCTCAATACCGGGCATCTTCTTGAGAAATCGCCCGCCGGTCGCAATGATCAAGCCGTCGTTCGGCAGCGCCCCCTGGTCGGTCAGCACCAGACTGCAAGGCCCGGTAGCGGCTGACGAAGCGATCTCGCGAATGGGGCTGGAAGAAGGGATTGTGGCGGCGCTCTTCACCGATGGTGGAAACGGTGCGACCGTGAAAGTCATGGCCTGGAAACACCAGGGTCTCGTCCGGGAGCATGAAGAGCTGGTTGAGCACTGAATCGTAGAGTCGCCCCGGGTCGCAGTCGTTGTCCTTGGCCTGACTGCAGCCGCCCAGTTCCAGTGCATCACCACAGAAGACCCGGTCCTGCCACAGGTAGCTGACGCTGCAGGCGGTGTGGCCCGGGGTGGCGATCACCCGGATGTCCGCCTCTCCCACCTGCAACTGCTCGCCGTGAGCCACGGCACGCTGCCCGGAAAGCCGGCGCCCTCCCCTGCCGATGATCACCTGGGCGCCGGGATAGAGATCGGGCAGGCTGTTGCCGGGGTCCACGTGGGTGTGAGTCAACAGGATGAAGCCGAGATCGAAGTGGCGCTCCGCCAGCAAGGCACTCAGCAACAGGGCCTGACACGGGTCGGGACGGGGATCGATGGCCACGGCCTGGCCGGTAGCGGGGTCGGCGAGCAGGTAGCTCATGGCAGCCTGATCGGGCTCAAAGAACTGGCGAAAGTACATGGCGGGCTTTCAGTGACCTGCGATCTGGAATACAGCGAGCACAAGGGCGCCCAGGCAGGCGGGGCTGGACAGAAAGGCCTGGGCGACGCGGGGCAGCCCGGCCGCCAGGCCCAGGCCGCTGGCAAAGCCGGCGCCCATGGACCACAGCAACAGGATGGCGGCAAAGGGATCGGCTGCACCCCAGCGGTCCTGGCTGGCGTGTGGCGCGAAGATCAGCAGGCCGGCCACCACCAGGCCAGTAAGCACCGACAGGATGCGGATGCCTGCATCCTCCTTACCACTGCCTTCACGATCGTCGGCGGAGGCGTGCTCAGGCAGGGCCATTGTCTTCACCGATACGCAGGCGCGCGTCACTGAGGTAGGTGTAGGGCGGCACTTCCAGGTTGGTGGGGGCAGGCTTGTTCTTGAAGACCCGACCGGCGAAATCAAAGGTGGAGCCGTGACACGGGCACAGGAAGCCACCCGGCCAGTCAGCGCCGATGGCCGGGTTGCCGGGCTGGAAGGCTGACGAGGGCGAACAGCCCAGGTGCGTACAGATGCCCACCGCCACGAAAATCTCAGGGCGCCGGGACCGGTGCGGGTTGTGTGCGTATTCCGGTTGCTGCGATTCCACCGCGGAGCCCGGATCGGCGAGCTCGCCTTCGGACTTGGCGAGGGCGGCGAGCATCTCCGGGGTGCGATGCAGGATCCACACAGGCTTGCCACGCCATTCGATGACCATCATCTCGCCCGGCGCCAGCTTGTCGATATCCACCTCCACCGGCGCGCCTGCGGCCATGGCCCGCTCGGACGGGGTAAGGCTGGCCACGAAGGGAACGGCGGCTGCCGCCGCCAGCACGCCCCCCACCCCAGCGGTGGCAATCAGCAACTGGCGTCGGCCAGGGTTGCAGGGGGTTGAGCAGGACGTGGAGGTGTTCGGACTTCCGAGAGTGGAAACGGGGGTGCTTGCCATGGGGGCTTCTCCTGGGGACTGGGGCGCCGGGGTCGGACACCAAACATAAGCAAGTGCTTATCAAGTCCCGTGCCAGCACGGCAGCTCAGGGGAAATCCTTTTAATTACAGCCACCTGAGATTATGCGTTGCGTATGGCTGTCCATGCTGAAACGAAAGTGGCAGCAAGATTGGCAGCACTTTGTCTTATATATGGCAGTTATGGCAGCCGATCATCGCCCTCTGCAAGACACAAGCCAGTGCCCTGCAGCGACGCATCTACTCCGCGCGGCAGATCTCGCCACGCAGTGCAGCGCGGACGGTGAGCCCCCCCAGCAGGGCAATCACCGCACTGCTGATCAGCACCAACGCCCCACCCAGGAGACGGAGCGCGGGCAGCCCGCCGAGTTCGGCCATTGACAGGGTCGCAACACTCAGCGCGGCCAGCGGAAACGAATAGGCCCAGGCCGAAACGAAGAACGGAACCCTGAAAAAGCGCATTGCATTGCTGGCAAAGAGCATTCCCAGGAACAGGGCCGTGTAATACAGCACCCGCCCAAAAGCATCGAGGCCGCCGGAAAGGCTGGTGTAGGCAACAAAGCCGACTGAGGGCGGTGCCAGCAGGATGAACAGCGTGGGCGTGAGGCGCAGGGCCAGCGGTGCGTGGAAGAACAGGCGATACATCACGATGGCGAACAGCACGATCCAGAACACCAGCCCGATGCTGAAGAAGAACCACGACACCTCCGCCGGCGCAAACCTGACACCCGCGAGGGGGACGATGATGTTGCCCACCACCGGAATGAACCAGGCCGGGTTGAGATGCTGGATCTCGAAATGGGTGTGGTGGATCCAGGCGCTCATGGTCCGCAAGGTGAACACCAGATGCAGTGCCGCGCCCACGCCCCACATCCAGCTCGCCACGTCCGGCGCCATCCGGCTCCATGCCGTTGCCAGCAACAGGATGCCGATGGAAATGGCGGGAACGAAGTTCATCTTTACCGGATGCGCGGCTTCGGCCCGTGCCGCGGCCGGATGGCGAAACAGCTTGACCCCGTAGAAGCCGGCCACCACCAGGAACACCAGACCAGCCAGCACGGCAAGCCCCTGCCCCACCAGCCCCGACCAAGCGAGCACCTGCGCAGCTTTCTGCCAGGCCAGAGCGAGCCCGGCTATCCCCATCACCGTGGAGAAGAGCGCAACCGGGAAGTGGGCGAGGGATGTTTCGTGCTGCGGGTCAGGCATGTTTATGGAGCTCGGAGTGGGGTTCATGGTTACGTGGAGTCAGGATGTGAGTCGGAACGGCCTGCCCAATACACCGAGCCCGTGCAGGTACGCCATGACGGTGGCTGGAGGGACCGTGGGGTCGAATTTATTGGCTCTGTTCGCGTTAGGTATGTAAGCCCTGCCCCTGGCAGGCACGCCGGGCTCGGTGAGCCTTGCCTGTCGGGGGTGAAGCGCTTTTCGGACTTTACGTGAAGGTCGTTGTCTCATTCCGTTCGACCTCGAACCGGTGAGCCCTTGCGGGACGGTGTTCCGTTGTACTACGTCACATTGGCCGGGGACTCGCCCCCGGCGGGCGACCTTCTTTCTTGTTGTACGACAAGAAAGAAGGCAAAGAAACGTACCCCGCTGTCGCGCCCCCTTCGGGGGTTCCCTCCTTCCGGCGATGCCGGGCGGGGTCTTCGCAAACTCGCCCTT
>NZ_JBIJDC010000026.1:0-48350 GCF_044344315.1 Zoogloea sp.
GTCCAAGCCCTCCACCCAGCTGTCTCCCCTGCTATTCGATCTGACCTCCCTGCAGCGGGAGGCCAACGGCCGCTTCGGCTTCTCGGCCCGCACCACCCTGCAATTGGCCCAGGCGCTGTACGAAAATCACAAGGTGCTGACCTACCCGCGTACCGATGCTCGCGCCCTGCCCGAAGATTA
Organism: Zoogloea sp.; assembly: GCF_044344315.1. Lineage (GTDB taxonomy): Bacteria > Pseudomonadota > Gammaproteobacteria > Burkholderiales > Rhodocyclaceae > Zoogloea. Next base: position 181 of record NZ_JBIJDC010000026.1, read on the forward strand.
CGTCGGCCAGGTGCCTGGCATCCTCGGCGGGCTGCCGGATGAATACGCGCCCTTTGCCAACCAGATCGTCAAGCAGGGCTGGGCCAGGCCCAACAAGCGTATCTTCAACAACGCCAAGATCTCTGACCACTTTGCCATCATCCCCACCGGCACGGTACCCAAGAGTCTGTCCGAGGCCGAGGCCAAGATCTACGATCTGGTGACCCGGCGCTTTCTGTCGGTGTTCTACCCGGCGGCCGAGTACCGCATCACCACCCGCATCACCCGGGTCGATGGCGAAGCCTTCAAGACCGAAGGCAAGATCCTCGTCAATCCGGGCTGGCTGGCCGTGTATGGCAAGGCCGCCGCGGTGAGCGAGGAAGAGGGCGGTGCCCCCCAGCTGGTGGTGGTTGAGCCCGGCGAGAAGGTCAGTACCGACGAAATCCTGCTCAAGGCCCTGGTCACCAAGCCGCCGGCACGCTTCAACGAAGCCACCCTGCTGTCGGCCATGGAAGGGGCCGGCAAGATGGTGGACGACGAGGAGCTGCGTGCGGCCATGGCCGGCCGTGGCCTTGGTACCCCGGCCACCCGGGCCCAGATCATCGAGAACCTGATCGGCGAAAGCTACATGCTGCGGGACGGCAAGGAGCTGATCCCCACCGCCAAGGCCTTCTCCCTGATCACCCTGCTGCGCGGTCTCGGCACCAATGAGCTGACCTCGCCGGAACTCACCGGTGAGTGGGAACACAAGCTGGCCCAGATGGAGCGGGGCGCTCTCAGCCGCGCCGACTTCATGGAGCACATCCAGGCCATGACCCGCGACATCGTCGAGCGGGCCAAGCGCTATGAGTCCGACACCGTTCCCGGCGATTTCGCCACGCTGCAGACGCCTTGCCCCAAGTGCGGTGGTCTGGTGAAGGAGAACTACAAGAAGTTCGCCTGCCAGGCCTGTGACTGGCAAGCCTGGAAGATCGTCGCTGGCCGGCAGTTCGAGCTCGCCGAGATTGAAGCCCTGCTGTCCACCGGACGGGTGGGGCCGCTGCTGGGTTTCCGCAACAAGATGGGGCGGCTCTTCAACGCCGAGATCCGCCTCAACGACGACAAGCAGCCCGAGTTCGACTTCGGTCAGCCCAAGGAGGACGAGGCCGCCGAGGCCGTGGATTTCTCGGGTCAAGATTCCCTCGGCCAGTGCCCCAAGTGCAGTAGCCAGGTGTACGAGCACGGGCTCTCCTACGTCTGCGAGAAGTCGGTGGGCCCCGAGAAGTCCTGCGATTTCCGCTCCGGCAAGATCATCCTGCAGCAGCCCATCGAGCGGGAGCAGATGCACAAGCTCCTCGACACGGGGCGCACGGAACTGCTGCGTGGCTTTGTCTCCAGCCGTACCAAGCGCAAGTTCTCGGCCTTCCTGGTGCGGGGAGATGACGGCAAGGTAGGTTTCGAGTTCGAGAAGAAGGAACCCAAGGCCCCGGCCGCTGCCAAGAAGCCGGCGACCCGGAAAAAGGCCGCTGCCGAGTAGGTTTTGCTTTCGGTGGCCGGAATGCATAAAGCCCGCCTTGCAGCGGGCTTTGTGCGTTTGATGAGGCGTGCTGCCGGATCAGACCATGACGGCTGCCACCAACTCGTGAAACTCGTCGATGTCCGCGTCCGAAGTGCCAAGGAAGAGCTTGGCGTTCTCGAAGGCGCGGTTGCCCACTTCCGCCGCACTGCCTGTGCAGTCGGCGATCACATGCTCGGCGATGACGGTGACCGCGATCAGTGCCAGGGCGCTGGATGGCAGCTCCCGCTCGGGAATGATGTAGGCGTCCGGGTCATGGTGGTAGCGGATGGCGGCCGCGATGCTGTCGGGCAAGCCCCAGTTGCGGGCGAGCAGCCAGCCGACGACGGCGTGGTCGCACTTGAAGTGCTCCCGCTCGAGGACGCTCAGGGCTTCCGGGTCGTCGAGGAGATGGCCGCAATGGTCGGTGTAGCGCGGGAAGTTCAGCATCATCACCGGGATGGCGGCGTCGTGGAACAGGGCGTAGGTATAGGCCAGTTCCGGTGAAATCCCCACGTGCTTGCGTGCAAGGACGCCGGTGGCCAGGGCCAGGGTCGACGTCCGAGCCCAGAAGCGGGCCATCAGGTCTTCGGGCAGGCCTTCGGTGGAGTTGCGCAGGGCCACTGCGATCACTACGTTCAGGATGTTGCTGGTGCCGAGACGCGTGACGGCCTGCTGAACGCTCTTGACCGGGCTGGCGCCACCGAGCAGGGGGGAATTGGCCAGCTTGACCGCCATGGCCGACATGCCCACGTCGGAGGCGATGATCCGCGACAGGACCTTGACCTGTGGGTCGTCCTTCTGGGCTTCGCGCATGACCTCGGCCACTACTGCGGGGTAGGCGGGGATGCGAACGGCCGCAAGGGCGCTTTCCAGTTCTGCATGGGTGAGGGAGCGAGGAGCAAGTGCTGTGTTCATGGCGATAATCAATAATAAATCTGGTGTATTCGAGCATCTGACAAAATCATCACTGTTTTGTCATGTGTCCCCCCGGGTGCTTCCGTTCAATGAGCGGCCGGCCGAATTTGCTCACTGTTTCGTACCACGCTGAGTACCCCTGGAGTGATCCCGTGAAGCATTCATCCAAACTGATTGTCATTGTTGCCGCAGTGGCTTTCGTTGTTTCTCAAACCTACCTTATCAGCCTTCTCCACTTCTTACGGCCGAATCTCATCGAACTTCAGTTAACTTTCTCACCCGATCGATATTGGGAAATCCTTGCGCTGTGGGGGGACGCAGGGCGGCAAGCCTATCGTGACCATTTTGCCCACGACTTCCTGCACATTGCCATCTTCTCGATCTTTGGCTATCTGCTGGCGCGCGGTGCCGGCCTCTTCGGACCCGGTGAGCGTGCTCTGGAACTGCGCGTGGCGGCGATCCTGCCCGTGGCCGGCCTGTTTGATCTGGGCGAGAACCTGCTGCAACTGCGGCTGTTGTCTGGCCAGATGGGCTTCGCCAGTATTGTGATTCCGGTTTCGGCACTGTGTTCCAGTGCCAAGTGGATGCTGGCGGCGGTGTTTGCGTGGATTACTGCGCACCGACTGCTGAAGAGGCTATGGACTACGTCACACTGAGGCAGTGGAGAATTGGCGAGGGGGAGCGCTTCTCGATAACATTGTTTGACATTCCCTTTGTCAGCCCTTCATGCAGCGCGCTCACCCCTCTCATTTTCCTTCGCCGGGCCATACCGAAGCCCGGCTCGCCTGTTGTCGCGAAGGCTTCCTGCAGACGCTCCGCGAGGCCGCCGACGAGGCGATCCATCACCCGGACTGGCCCGAGGTGCTGGGCGTGGTGGCTGGCGAGTGTTTCGATGATGCGATGGGGCAACAGAACCGTCGGTGGGGTGAGCAGGTTCAGGGGCTCACGGCCTCGAGGATCAGCCTCGTGCATGATCAGGATATGGACTATGCCGTCGAGCTGATGAACCTGGAGCAGCGCCTCCGCAGCTTCTGCGGCCGTGAGCTGGCTGCCGTGCACCTGCGTCTCAAGGAGGTATTCGAGGCCATAGGCCTGACCCTGGGCAGTGAACTGCCTCTCGGCCCCGAGGTGGTCTGCCGGGCTTTGCGCGCCCTGAGAGACAGGGAAAAGCTCAACCCCGATGAGGCGCTGGACCTGATCGGGCAATTGGAATCGTCCCTGTGCAACCACCTGTGCAGCTTTTACCGAAGGCTGGAGCATCAACTTGCCGCGCTTGCCTCGTCACCGGTCGCGGTGCCCCGAGTCGTCGATCCGGAGGCCTGGATAGATGGCCCGGCGGCACGCAGCAGCCTGCCCATTGACCCGTTGGCTTCCCTGCGTCTGTCCGTGCTGGCTCGCCGCGAGGCAACGGTGGGTGGGGCGGGCGGCGTGGATGCAGGACTGGCATCTGTACTCATCGAGCGGGTCGAAGCCTGGCTGGGTGAGCGCCAGAAGTTCGGGGAGGGGGTGCCTGTATCCCTGGGTGCGAGCGAACTTGGCGCCTTGCTTACGCCGAACCAGGCCGTGGCGGTCGAGATCATCGAGTCGGCCTGCAACCATGCTGCCCGGGCTCCGGATCTGCCGATACCCATTCGTACCGTGATCGGGCAATTTCGGGTTCCCCTGCTGCGCCTCGCCCTGCGCAGTGAAACCCTGCTGGCAGAGCCCCGTCACCCGGCCCTGCGCATGCTCGACTTGATTGCCGACCTGGGGCGCAGCATGGCGCCCGATTCTTCACTCGAGCTGCCTGTCTGCCAGGCCCTGCTGCGCCTTGCTCAGTCCTTGGGCAAGGCACTACGGATCACGGACAAGGATCTGCTGAGTGTCCTCGGCAGCGTCGAGTCGCTGCTCGAGTCACGCCAACGTGCCGCCCTGGAGCGTGCCGCGGCCTGCATTGATGCCGCGCATCGCCTGGAGCGCCGCGAAGTAGCCTTGCTCCAGGCCAGCCAGACGGTGCAGGGCATGACGGCCGAACCCGTTGATGCGGTGGCCCGTGAGTTCATCGAGGGCTACTGGGTGCATGTCCTGGCCAAGGTGGCCTACCGCTACGGCCCTGGTGGTCACAAGTGGGCTGCCCGCCTGCAGGTGGCCAAGCGCCTGCTGGAATGCACCCGCCCGAATCCGGACGCAGCCACCCGACAACAGCTGATGACCCAGTTGCCGGCCCTGCTGGCCGGGCTTGAGGAGGGCCTGCGCTACATCGGGCTGGGTGAGTCGCACGTCCGCGAGGGGCTGGCGCCGTGCAAGGCGCTGCTGACGGCTCTTATCGCCGGCCAGCCGCAGCCGGCCCCGGCGTGTCGTCCGCTGATGGGGCCGAGTCTGGCGCCGCTGGCGGATACGCCTCACCTGCGGGTGCTCAAGCACAAGCAGCACTTTGCCGGTGAGCTGACCCTGCCTGCCGAATGGGCGGACGTGGATGTGGGCTCCCGGGTTGCCCTGGGCCTGCCCGACGGCAGCGTGATGCGGGGTTTCGTGGCCCTCATCGGCCCTGCCCAGCAGCTCGTGCTGATTGCCGACGGCGATAGCCCGGCCGTGCTGGCCGTCACCGCCCGGGCCTTGGCCCAGCAGGCGATGCTGCCGGTCACCCGTGTGTTCCGCGACACCTCCCTGGTGGACGAGGCCGCCACCGACCGGCTGATCAATCCCTGAAGCAGCGCTGAGCCTGCGGCGGGCAGGGGAACCGAAGGCGGTGGGGCGGGTCTGCCAACAGGCCCTACAATTCCGCCCTGCAACTTCTCCGACCCGCCCGCCATGCCCTCCGACTCCGCCCCGCCGTCCACCGGGCCCAGCGCCATCCGCATCCGCGGCGCCCGCCAGAACAACCTGAAGAACCTGTCCCTCGACATCCCCCACAACGAGCTGGTGGTGGTGACCGGGGTGTCCGGTTCGGGCAAGAGCTCCCTGGTCTTCGACACCCTGTATGCCGAGGGCCAGCGCCGCTACGTGGAGACCTTCTCTCCTTACGCCCGGCAGTTTCTCGACCGCATGGACAAACCCCAGGTGGATCGCATCGAGGGTGTGCCCCCGGCCATCGCCATCGACCAGACCAATCCGGTGCGCACCTCGCGCTCCACGGTCGGGACGATGACCGAGCTGGCCGACCACTTCAAGCTGCTCTACGCCCGGGCCGCCAAGCTCCACTGCCGCTGCTGTGGCAAGCCGGTGAGCCGCGACACCCCGGCGACGATCTTCGAAGACCTGTCCGCCCGCGTCGCCGCGGCGGGTGACCCGCGCCTGGTGGTGAGCTTCCCGGTCACGGTGCCAGGTAACTTCAGCGACGAGGAGATCACCGGTCTCCTCGCCCAGCAGGGCTACACCCGCATCCACGCCCGGGACGGCGACGTGCTGCATGTGGTGCAGGACCGTTTTCGCCTCGGCAACGCCGAGCATGCCCGGGTGATGGAGGCGCTGGAGATCGGCCTCTCTGCCGGCCACGGCCGCCTGTCGGTACATGCCCTGGCCGATGCGGGCGAGACGCGCTGGAAGTTCAGCAGCGGCCTGCATTGCGCCGACTGCGACATCGCCTACTCCGACCCGCTGCCCAGTCTGTTCTCCTTCAACTCGCCCATCGGTGCCTGCGAGACCTGCAAGGGCTTTGGCCGGGTCATCGGGGTGGATTTCTCCCTGGTGGTGCCGGACGAGTCCAAGACGCTGGCGGAGGGGGCGGTGAAGCCCTGGCAGAGCCCCAGCTTCAAGGAGTGCCAGGACGACCTGACCAAGATGGCGAAGAAGTACGGCGTGGCCATGGACATCCCCGTCCGTGACCTGCCCGCCGAGCATCGGGAATGGCTGTTCGAGGGCGACCCCAAGTGGAAGAGCTGGGACAGCTCGTGGCCGCGCTACTGGTACGGTATCCGCCACTTCTTCGACTGGCTGGAGAGCAAGGCCTACAAGATGCACATCCGGGTGCTGCTGTCGCGCTACCGCAGCTACACCGAATGCCCCGCCTGCCACGGCGCCCGCCTCAAGCCCGACGCCCTGCTGTGGCGCCTGCCCGCGGCGGGGGGCGACTGGGCGATCCATGAGCTGATGGCCCGACCGGTGGACGAGATTGTTCCTTTTGTGGCCGGTCTGGTGCTGCCAGCGCCGCTCGATGAAGCTACCGAGCTGCTGCTCGGCGAGATCAAGGGCCGCCTCAAATACCTTCAGGACGTGGGCCTGAGCTACCTCACCCTGGACCGCCAGTCCCGCACCCTGTCCGGTGGCGAGGTGCAGCGCATCAACCTGACCACGGCCCTGGGCACTTCGCTGGTGAACACCCTGTTCGTGCTGGACGAGCCCTCCATCGGCCTGCACCCGCGGGACATCAACCGCATCCTGGGCGTCATGGAGCGCCTGCGTGATGCCGGCAACTCCCTGGTGGTGGTGGAGCACGACCCCCAACTGATGCTGGCCGCCGACCGTCTGCTCGACATCGGCCCCGGCCCCGGCGAGCGGGGCGGCGAGATCGTCGCCTACGGCCCGCCGGTGAGCATCGCCAATGATCCGGGCTCGCTGACCGGCGCCTATCTGGCCGGCCGCAAGCGCGTCGATGCCCGCCGCAGGTTCCGCCCCGTGGCCACCGATGCGCCACGTCTGACCCTCAAGGGCGCCCGCCAGCACAACCTGCAGGGCGTCGATCTGGCCATCCCGCTGCAGCGCCTGGTGGGCATCACCGGCGTCTCTGGCTCGGGCAAGTCCACCCTGATCCAGGACGTGCTCTATCCGGCCCTGGCCAAGCATTTCGGCCAGCCCGCCGACGTGCCGGGCGCCTTCGATGGCTTTGCCGGCGTGGACGCCATCAAGGGCGTGGTGATGGTGGACCAGTCGCCCATCGGCAAGAGCGCCCGCTCCAACCCGGTGAGCTACGTGGGCGCCTGGGACGCCATCCGCAAGCTCTACGCCAACCTGGAAGAGTCCAAGGAGCGGGGCTACACGCCGGGCACCTTCAGTTTCAACTCCGGCACCGGGCGCTGCCCCACCTGTACCGGCTCGGGCTTCGAGCACGTGGAGATGCAGTTCCTCTCTGACGTGTACCTGCGCTGCCCAGACTGCGACGGCAAGCGCTACCGGCCGGAGATCCTGGCCCTGTCGTGGCGCGGTAAGGGCGTGGCCGACGTGCTGGAGATGACCGTCTCCGAGGCCCTGGCCTTCTTCGCCGACCAGAAGGCCGTCGTGGCGGCCCTGGCGCCCCTGGCTGACGTGGGGCTGGAATACCTGCGCCTCGGCCAGCCGGTGCCGACGCTCTCCGGTGGCGAGGCCCAGCGCCTCAAGCTGGCGGGCTACCTGGCCGAGGCCGCCCAGCTGGCCGCCAGGAAGGCGAAGAAAGCTGCCTCCGGTGATGAGCCCGGCCTGCTCTTCCTGTTCGACGAGCCCACCACCGGCCTGCACTTCGAGGACGTGGCGCGCCTGCTGTCGGCCTTCGAGAAGTTGCTGGATGCCGGCCACTCCCTGGTGGTCATTGAGCACAACCTGGACGTGATCGCCGCCGCCGACTGGCTGGTGGATCTGGGCCCCGAGGGGGGCAGCGGTGGCGGGCGGATTGTCGCCGAGGGTACGCCGGCCACGCTGATCGCCACCCCGGCCTCCCACACCGGCAAGGCCCTGGCCGACTACGCCGCCCAGCTTGCCAACATGCAGGCCGCCCCGGTGGTGGCGGAGCCGCCGGTGCGCTACCGGCCGGTGGCCGATAATGCCATCACCATCCGTCACGCCCGCCATCACAATCTCAAGAACATCAGCCTGGACATCCCCCGCGACCAGTTCACCGTCATCACCGGTCTGTCGGGCTCGGGCAAGTCCACCCTGGCCTTCGACATCGTATTCGGCGAAGGCCAGCGGCGCTATCTGGAGTCCCTCAACGCCTACGCCCGCCAGTTCGCCCAGCCCTCGGCCCGGCCCGAGGTGGACGCGATCTTCGGCATTCCCCCCACGGTGGCTATCGAGCAGCGGGTCAGCCGCGGCGGACGCAAGAGCACGGTGGGCACCCTCACCGAGATCCAGCCCTTCCTGCGCCTGCTGTACACCAAGCTGGGCACCCAGTACTGCCCCTGCTGCGACGTGCCGGTGACGCCCCAGAGCTTCGAGTCCATCGTTGCCCACATCATGCGCGACTTCAAGGGCCGCTCCATCGAGCTGCTGGCGCCGCTGATCATCAACCGCAAGGGCCTGTACACCGACCTGGCCAAGTGGGCGCGGGGCAAGGGTTTCGAGCAGCTGCGTGTCGATGGCGACTATCTGCCGACGAAGAAGTGGCCACGCCTTGACCGCTACAAGGAGCACAACATCGAGCTGCCGGTGGGCATGGTGAAGGTGGAGGCCGGCACCGAGGCGCTGCTGCGCGAGCACGTGACTGCGGCGCTGGAACACGGCAAGGGCGTGCTCAAGCTGCTGCCCCTGGATGAGCCCGGCGGGGCGCTCACCACCCTGTCCACGCTGCGCGCCTGCCCGGACTGCGGCACCAGCTTCCCCGAGCCAGACCCGCGACTCTTCTCCTACAACGCCAAGCATGGCTGGTGCCCCGACTGCTACGGCACCGGCATCAAGATCGCCGCCAAGGTGGAGGATCCGGACGCGCTGGACCTGGGCGAGCTGGAGCATGAGACCGATGAGGTCTGCCCCAGCTGCGACGGTGCGCGACTCAATCCGGTGGCGCGGGCCGTGCGCTTCCGTGACCTGGGCCTGCATGAGCTGGCCTCCCTGGCGGTGGGCAAGGTGTCCGGCTTTTTCGAGGGCCTGCAGCTGGCCCATCGGGAGGCCGAGATCGGGCGCGACCTGGTGGCCGAGATCCGCGGCCGGCTCGACTTCCTGCAGAAGGTGGGCCTGGGCTACCTGGCCCTCGACCGGGCCGCGCCCACGCTTTCCGGCGGCGAGGCCCAGCGCATCCGCCTCGCGGCCCAGCTGGGCTCCAACCTCACCGGTGTGTGCTACATCCTCGACGAGCCCACCATCGGCCTGCACCCGCGGGACAACCAGCTGCTGCTGGACACTCTGGAGGCCCTCAAGGCGCGCGGTAACACCCTGCTGGTGGTGGAGCACGACGAGGACACCATCCGTCGCGCCGACCACGTCATCGATATCGGCCCCGGGGCCGGTGTGCGTGGCGGGCAGATCATCGCCCAGGGCCGCCTTGCCGACCTGATGGCCGCGCCGGACTCGGCCACCGGGCGCTGCTTCAAGCACCCGCTGATCCACCCTCTGGCGCCGCGCCGGGCGGTGGCTGACGATCACCCGGCCCTGGTGGTCCGCAATGCCACCCTGCACAACCTCAAGGGGGTGTCGGCGCGGGTGCCCCTGGCGCGCCTGACGGTGGTCACCGGCGTGTCCGGCTCGGGCAAGTCCACCTTCGCCCGCGATGTGCTGCATGCCAGCCTGGCCGCCGCTGCCCCGGTGGGCTGCGCGGCCCTGGACGGACGCGAGCAGATCGGCCGCCTGCTGGAGGTGGACCAGACCCCCATCGGCAAGACGCCGCGTTCCTGCCCGGCCACCTACATCGGCTTTTGGGACGCCATCCGCAAGATGTTCGCCGAGACCACCGAGGCCAAGATGCGCGGCTGGACGGCCTCCCGCTTCTCCTTCAACACCGGCGCCGGGCGCTGCCCGGTGTGCGAGGGGCAGGGCCAGATCACCATCGAGATGAACTTCCTGCCCGACGTGAAAATGCCCTGCGAGGCCTGCGGCGGGGCCCGCTTCAACCCGGAGACGCTGACCGTGCAATGGAAGGGCAAGAGCGTGGCCGAGGTGCTGAACATGGCGGTGGAGGATGCGGTGGACTTCTTTGCCGCCCATCCGTCCATCGCCCACCCCCTGCGCCTGCTGCAGGACGTGGGCCTGGGCTACCTGACCCTCGGCCAGCCCAGCCCGACCCTGTCGGGGGGCGAGGCCCAGCGCATCAAGCTGGTCTCCGAGCTGGCCAAGGTGCGCGGCCGGGCCGGTGAATCCGCCACCGGGCCGGGCCGCCCGCTACCGCCGGAGAAGCACACCCTGTACGTGCTCGACGAGCCCACCGTGGGCCTGCACATGGCCGACGTGGAGAAGCTGATCCACGTGCTCCACCGCCTGGCTGACGCAGGCCACACGGTGCTGGTGATCGAGCACGACCTGGACCTGATGGCCGAGGCCGACTGGATCATCGATCTGGGGCCGGAAGGGGGGGACGGGGGCGGCGAGATCGTGGCCGAAGGCCCGCCGGAAGCCGTGGTGCAGGTGGCCCGCTCCCATACAGGGCGTATCCTGGTTGAATTCATGGCGGCCCGACGGGCAAGCTGAACCCCAAAAGAGAGTGAGCATTCATGAACCATCGTCTTTCCCACTCATCCCTGGCCTTGCTGGCGGCTCTGGGGGCTGTGCCTGCCCTGGCGGCTGGCACCCCCTCCACCTGCGCGGCCATCGCCGACAACACCGAGCGCCTGGCCTGTTACGACGACGCTGTCGGGCGCCCTCACCAGGAGGCGCCAGCCCCGCCGCCTCCCGACAACACCCCCTTCTCGGCGCGCTGGGAGCTGGACGCCGAGGATAAGCGCGGCACCTTCCTGATCAAGCCCTATCGACCGACCTACATCCTGCTGGGCCGGATCACCAATTCGGCCAATCGGTTGCCCAGCTCTCCGGGCCCGGATCGTTCGGTCACCGAGCCCCTGGATGTGTCGCCGGTGGAGGCCAAGTACCAGATCAGCTTCAAGACCAAGCTGTGGGAAGGGCTGTTTGGCCGGCATGGCGACCTGTGGATGGGCTACACCCAGCAATCCAGCTGGCAGGTGTACAACAAGAGCAATTCGTCGCCCTTTCGTGAGACCAATTACGAGCCCGAGTTGATGGCGGTGTTCCGCACCAACCTGGATGCCGGGGCGGGTTTCAAGGTCAAGCTGTTGTCGGTGGGCTTCAACCACCAGTCCAACGGCCGGGCCGAGCCCCTGTCGCGCAGCTGGAACCGCCTCACCGCCCAGGTGGGCATCGAGCGCGGCGACTTTGCGCTGGTCTTGCGCCCCTGGTATCGCTTTCCCGAGAAGGACGGCAAGGATGACAACCCGGACATCGGCCGCTATCTGGGTTACGGCGACGTGCAGGCCATGTGGAAGCTGGGCGATCACGGCCTCGGCCTGACCCTGCGCGGGCCCCTGTGGCAGAGCGGGGGCCGGGGCTCGGCCCAGGTGGACTGGAGCTTCCCCATCCACCGCAACCTGAAGGGCTTCGTCCAGGTTTTCAGTGGATTCGGTGAAACCCTGATCGACTACAACCACCGCCAGACCACCCTGGGGGTGGGCGTCGCCCTGGTGGACTGGCTATAGGCGCCGCCGTGCCGCGGGGGGAAGGAGGGCCCCGAGGCTGGGGCCGGCCGAGCTGAGCTGGCAGTTGAGCGCCGGGTTGGCCCGGCACAGGCGGGCGAGGTGGTTACGTGCCGCGGCTGCAGTTTCTTCCTGCCGGCTGGCCTCGGTGAGCCACACCTGTGCGCCCTTGAGCCCGGCGCTGCTTCCCGGCTGATTGAGATAGAGCAGGCCCAGTTCCAGCTGAGCCTTGGCATGGCCCCGCCGGGCGGCCTTGAGATACCAGAACTCCGCCTGTTTCAGATCCCGGGGGATGAGCTCGCCGGAAGCATGCAGGGTGGCGAGGCCGTACTGGGCTGCGGGAAGATCACGATCCGCGCCCTGCTGAAACCAGTAGCGGGCTTGCTTGCCATTCCTCGGCAGTCCGTCCAGGCCTTCGGCGTAGAGCTCGCCGAGCAGCACGATGGAGTTTGGCTCGCCCTGGTTGGCGGCCTGCTCGAACAGGGCTACCGCCTTTACCGGGTCTGTGTCCAAGCCATCCCCCTCCAGATAGAGCGCCCCCAGCGCTTCTGCGGACATGCTGCTGCCCTGCTTGGCGGCCTTGTCGTACCAGTAGGCGGCGGTGGCCGGGTTGGGAGGACCGCCCTCACCTTCGATATACATGGTGGCCAGGTTGTGCTGTGCCTTGTGATTGCCTGCCACGGCGGAGATCAGATACAAGGGCCGGGCCAGCAGGAAGTACCCCGCCCTATGCAGGCGGAGGGCCGAGGGGTAGCTGTAGTACAGCACGACGGCTACCAGGACGGCCAGGAGGAGGAAAGGCCGAAGCCGGACAAGGGCGGGCGAATGGGGCATGGCAGATGACTTTCCGGTAGATGCCATCATGTTATCCGGATTGCGGGCTGTTGAAGAAATCTGGACTGCCCGATCTTGGTTTGAAATTGGCAAATACGCGAACTTATGTTGAATAGCGCCTTTTTTGAAGAATCTGTATGTTTTTCGACCACTCTTCTTTCTTGGTGTGACCCCTCGGGCGGTGGCGGAATGTGCTGCGTGTCGTGCTGGAGCTGACATAACAGGCATGTAGAATCATGCGATTGGCACGTTGCCCGACAGGGCCGCAGATCAACTTTCCGCCACCATCCGGTACCCGTCATGTCCTCCCTTTTCGCGATCTCCCGGGCGGTCTGATCCATGGTCAGCCCGTTCAAGCTCAGCGTCTGTCCCCATGACACGGCCAAGAATCTGCTCGGCTGGTTCACCCTCAACACCTACCTGCAGCGCAAGCTCGGTATCGGCATCCACTTCGACCCCCGCGACAGCTTTCTCGAAGAGCGCCAGGCGGTGCTCGACCAGCCCCATCACGTGGTCTATGCCAACCCCTACAGCGTCCTGTGCTTCGCCCGGGAGCGGGGCTTTGTGCCGGTGGCCCGGCCCGCCGGCATTGTGGATGAGGCCGTCGTAGTGGCACGCCCAGGGGCGGTGCGGGGGCCGGCCCTGGGCGTCGCCAGCGCCACCGACAAGCTGATCATCCACGACCTGGGGCTGAAGGTGCTCGACGGGCTGGACATCGACGTGCGCCAGGCGGACTTCCATTTCGTCGGCAATCACCTCAACGCCGCCAAGGCGGTGATGGACGGGAGCGCCGATCTGGGGATCGTTTTCAATGAGACCTGGAACAGCCTCAACGCGAGCACCCGCGGCCAGCTGGAGGTGGTGGGGGAAAGCCACGACGGGCTGGCCTTCCATTGCTTCATGGTATCCCCCGACTGGGCCGACAAGCGTGAAGCCATCCAGCGCATCCTGTGCGCCATGCATGAAGACCCGGCCGGCCTGCGGGTGCTGGACGACCTGCGCTTCACCCGCTTCGAGGCGGTGGGTGAGGATATCCTGACGCCCCTGGCCGCCCTGCTGGGGCGCTGAGATCAGCCGAACTGCCTGCCGAAGCGGCGCATGCCGGCCCCGAACACCACCACGCCCAGCAACCCCATGGCCAGCACCGAGTCCCACAGCAGGTCCATGCCGGTGCCCTTGAGCAGGATGCCGTAGGCCGCGTCGAGGAAGTAATGGAGCGGAGAGATCCAGGCCAGGATGCGCATCCACTCTGGCATGGCCTCGATGGGTGTCCACGCCCCCGAGAGCAGCAGCATCGGCATCAGGATCACCACCGTCAGCATGCCCACCTGGGCCAGGTTGCGGGCGACGGTGGCGGCCAGCAGGCCCAGCCCGGCCGTGGTGAATACGTAGAGGGCGGTGATCAGGAAGAACAGCACCAGGCTGCCGCGCATGGGCAGGTCGAAGCCCGGGCCAAGCACACCGAACAGGGCGATGGCGGTGCCCGCCAGGATCACCAGGGTCATGGCGATGACTTTGGGGAAGAGGATCTGGAAGGCGGTCAGCGGGGTGACCATCAGTTGCTCGATGGTACCCCGCTCCTTTTCGCGCACCATTGCCGCGGCAGGCAGCAGGATGGCGAACAGGGTGATCACCGTCAGCAACTCGGAGATGCCCATGAACCAGGCGTCGTTCTGGTTGGGGTTGTACCAGATACGGGTATCGGCCTGGATGACCGGGCCGCTGATCCCGCCGCTGCCCAGGCCTTCACGCAGGGCGGCCACCTCCAGGCCGTAGCGGCCGACGATCTGGGCGCCGTAGCTGGAGGCCAGGAAGCCGAGCACCGAGTTGGAGGTGTCCACCTGCAGTTGCACGGCCACCTGTTCGCCCCGGGCCAGACGCTCGCCAAAGCGCGGCGGAATGTCGAGCACGGCCATCACGTCGCCGTCATCCAGGTGGCGGATGGCCTGTTGCGGAGTGCCGGCGCTGCCCGCGGCCTGGAAGTAAGGCGGCTGGAAGCGGCTGGCCAGCTCACGGGAGGCCAGGCTGTGGTCACCGTCGAGGGTGGCGATGGCAGCATTCTTGAGCTGCATGCTGACCCCGGAGGCGGCGATGTAGATGTCGCCGGTGAAGGCATAGAGGAAGAACACCATCAGGGCCACATCGCGAAAGAGTTGGAGCAGCTCCTTGTGGGTCATCACGCGCAGGCGACGCAGGCCGGCGCCGGAGAAGAAGGCGTTCATGATGACGGCCTCTTGCTGAACAGCAGGTAGCCCAGCCCGAACAGGCTGCTGGCATAGGCCGCGAGCACCAGCATGTCGGCCCACAGGGCCTGCCAGCCGACACCCTTCAGGAAGCTCCCGACCACGATGTTGGTGAAATACATGGGGGGCAGGGCATGGGCGATGGCCGAGGCGCCGGGTGCCAGGGACGACAGGGGCAGGAGCATTCCCGAGTACAGCACCGCCGGGATGATGCTGACGATGCTGGCCACGATCATCGCCGCCACCTGGGTCTGCACCAGCATGGAGATCACCAGCCCCAGGCCGGTGGTGCACACCACGTAGAGCAGCAGGGCCAGGGCGAAGAAGGCCGGGTCGCCCTTGAAGGGCGTGCCGTACAGCCCCACCGCCAGGGCCCACAGGATCAACCCGTTGGTGAAGGAGATCGCCACATAGGGTGCGAGCTTGCCGATCAGGAATTCGCCCGGCGATACGGTGGACGAGTAGATGTTGAAGATGGAGCCGGACTCCTTCTCCCGCACCACGCCCAGGGCGGTGAGGAAGGGGGGCGACAGCATCATGATGAGCATGATCAGCTTGGGGGCCAGGGACCAGATGCTCTTCACGCTCTGGTTGTAGAGGTAGCGCACCTCCAGCTTTACCGGCTGGACGCGGGCCTGGGCCTCGACCAGGGGGACGCCCCGCCCGGCCGACAGGGCCCGGGCCATGTTGTCCAGGCTCACCGCGCTGTTGATGGCGGCCACGTAGCCCTGGGTGGTCTGGGCGCGCATGGGGAAGGTGCCGTCGATGAGCACCTGCACCGGTGCGGCCTCGCCCCGGGCCAGGCGCTCGCCAAAGCGTGGCGGTATCACCAGGGCCAGGCGGATGCGGTTGTCGGCCAGCAGGGTGTCGAGCTGGCGTTCGTCGCTGGCCTGACCCTTGAAATCGAAGTAGCGGGACGAGATGAAGCGATAGGTGTAGTCGCGGCTGGCGGCGCTGCGGTCGTGGTCCACCACGGCGAAGGGCAGGTTCTCCACGTCCAGGGTCAGGCCGAAGCCGAACAGCAGCATCAGCATGGTGGGCACGATGAAGGCCAGGGAGAAGAACAGCCGGTCCCGGACGATCTCGCGCCATTCCTTCCAGGCCAGGGCGATGATGCGCTGAAGTTTCATGATGCCTTCCGGTCGGCCGCTTCCAGGGCGGTGATGCGTTGCACGAACACATCCTCCATGGACAGGGGGCGCAGCGTCGCCGATTGCACGGTGATGCCGGCCTCGGCCAGCTTGCCCGGCAGGCGTGCCAGATCGCCTGCGGCATCCCGGGACAACAGGTGGACCGCCCGCCCATGCAGGGTGGCGCTGGCAAAGCCGGCGGCGCGCAGGGCTGCCTGGGCCGGTACCGGGCGATCCACGCGCAACTCCAGCAACTGGCCCGACTCGGCGCTGACCTCGGCCTTCATCGCTTCGGGCGAGGCGTCAGCCACCACCCGGCCGGCGTACATCAGGGCCAGGTGGTCACAGTGTTCGGCCTCGCTCATGTAGTGGGTGGTCACCAGGATGGCCACGCCCTCCCGCCGTGACAGGTGGAAGAGGATGTCCCAGAACATGCGCCGGCCGATGGGGTCGACGCCGGAGGTGGGTTCATCGAGGAACAGCACCCGCGGTTCATGCACCAGCGCGCAGCCCAGGGCGAGGCGTTGGCGCAGGCCCATGGGCAGGCGCCCGGCGGCGTCGTTCTCGAAGCCGGCCAGCCCGGCCATGCCGATCACCCAGTCGCTGCGGCGCTGGGCCTGACGGCGGTCGAGGCCATAGATGCCGGCGTAGAGGCGGATGTTCTCGATCACCGAGAGGTCGTGGTACAGGGAGAAGGCCTGGCTCATGTAGCCGATGCGCTCCTTGATCGCCAGCCCGGCACTGCGCATGTCGGCGCCGGCCACCCGGCCCTCGCCCGAGGAGGGCTTGAGGATGCCGGTGAGCATCTTGATCACCGTGGTCTTGCCGGCGCCGTTGGCCCCCAGCAGGCCGAAGATCTCGCCCTGGGGCACGCTGAAGCTGACCGCGTCGGCGGCCCGGAAGTCGTCGAAGAGGCGGGTCAGCCCGCGGGCCTCGATGGCCAGATCGGTGCTGGCGGCGGGCACGCGGCTGTCGGCCGGAAAGGCCGATTCCAGCTTCGCCCCGCGCTGGCGCAGCATGGCCACGAACACGTCTTCCAGCTCCGGCTCGCGGGCGAACCAGTCCGTCGGCGGGATGCCGGCGAGTGCCTTGTCCACCGCCTCCCGGGCCTGGGGGGCGTCCAGGCCCTCGGCAAACACCCGCAGCCAGGCGCCCAAGGCCTCGGTCTGGGGAAACGCCGCCTTGAGTCGCGGCAGGGCGTCGGCCTGGGGTTCGGCGCGGAACAGGGCCAGGGTGCCGGGCACCGTGGCCACCAGCTCGGCGGGGCTGCCCTCGCCCATCACCTTGCCCTCGTGGAACAGGGACACCCGGTGGAAGCGGTCCGCCTCGTCCAGGTAGGCGGTGGACACCAGGGCCGTGACGCCCTTTTCCTCCAGCAGCTTGCCGAGAATGGCCCAGAAGTCGCGCCGGGAGACGGGGTCAACGCCGGTGGTGGGCTCATCGAGGATCACCAGATCGGGCTCGTGGATGAGCGTGCACACCAGCCCCAGCTTCTGCTTCATGCCCCCCGACAGCTGGCGCATGGGCCGGGCGCGGAAGCTGTCCAGGCGGGTCATCTCCAGCAACTGGCGCTTGCGTTCGAGGAGTTCGGCCGCGGGTACGCCGCGCAGGCGGCCGAAGAAGTCCACGTTCTCCTCGATGGACAGGTCGGGGTAGAGGTTGAGGCCCAGCCCCTGGGGCAGGAAGCCGATGCGGCGCTTGACCTGTTCGGCGCTCCGTTCGGAGTCCACCCGGGTGCCGAAAACCTCCACCGTGCCTGCGTCAAAGGCCAGCACGCCGGCCACGGCCTTCATCAGGCTGGACTTGCCGGCACCGTCGGCGCCCACCAGCCCGTAGATCTCGCCGGCCTGCACGGTCAGGCTCAGCCCGTCGGCCGCCACGCGCTTGCCGTAGCGCTTGGTGAAGCCTTCGACGCGGATGGCCGGGGTGTCCATGGGCTTACCAGCGGGGCGCCTGCCAGGGCACCTCGTCCTTCCAGCGGATCACCGCATCGGCCGGCACGCCGGGGCTCAGCCGGTGCTCGGGGTTGCTGTCGAAGTAGAGCTTCACCGCGTAGGTCAGCTTGACCCGCTCGTCCGGTGTCTGCACTTCCTTGGGGGTGAACTCGGCGCGTGAGGCGATGTAGCGGGTGCGTGCGGCGAAGGCCTGGCCCGGGAAGGCGTCGGTGTACACCTGGGCGGGAAGCCCCAGACGCAACTGGCCGATCTGCTTTTCGGGGACGTAGACCTTGAGGTAGAGCTTGTCGAGATCCACCAGGTCGAACACCGGCGTGCCGGCGGCCACCATCTCGCCGTTCTCCCGCAGGCGGTTCAGCACCACGCCGCCGGTGGGGGCGCGCAGGTTAAGGTCGTCGATCAGGCCGGCGACTTCGCTTGCCGCAGCCTGGGCCTGGCGCAAACCGGCCGCAAGGGCGGCGATGTCGTTCTCGCGGGCCTTCACCTTGTCATTGCCCAGGTGGGCCGAGCTGACCGACTGCTCCGCCTGACGCAGGTCGGCGGCGGCGGCCGTGTGGGCCAGGCGCATCTGCTCGGCGCGGCGGGTTTCCACGGTGCCCCGGGCGGCGAGTTCGTCGAAGCGGCGGGCGTCCTTCGCGGCCTGGGCTTCGGCGGCGCGGGCCTTGGCCAGCAGGGCGCCGGCACTGGCCTCCGCCAGGGGCACCTCGCGGCGGGCGATGGCGAGCTGGGCGCGGGCGGCATCCAGCTGGGCCTGCGCGGTGGCCACGGCGGCATCGGCCTGCTGCTTGCGGGCGGCGAGCTGGGTGTCCTCGAGGCGGGCGAGGAGCTGGCCGGCCTGCACGCTGTCGCCTTCCCGCACCTTCATCTCGGCGATGCGCCCGGGGAGCTTGCTGGCCACGGTAGTGTGGTCGCCCTCGATGCGCCCGTTGGCCTGGATCAGGCCTTCGGGCAGCGCCGTGGTGCCGGTGAAGTGCTGCCAGGCCCAGGCGCCGACAGCCAGAACGGCCACGGCGGCGAGGGCAATGCTGAGGGTCTTCCTGTCGAGTGGCATGGCGTGACTCCCTTACAGCTCACCCACCGCCTTCTTCAGACGGTAGCGGGCGAGGTGCAAGTCGTAGTGGGCGTTGAGGTGGTTGCCGTCGGTGAGGGTGCGCAGGGCTTCGGCATCCAGGACTTCGGTGTGGGTGCCCACCCCGTTGCGATAGCGGTCGCGGGCCACGCGCAGGTTTTCGTCGGCCTGGGCGATGGCCGTGGAGGTGGTGGCAAGGCGTTCGGTGGCCTCATCCACGGCCAGCCATTCACGGTGCACTTCCAGTTCGATCAGGCTGGCGGTGTCGGTCTGACGCTCCCGGGCGGCGCGGGCCCGGGCTGATGCGGCGTCGGCACGCTGGCGCTGGATGCCGCCGTCGAACAGATCCCACTGTACGCCGATGCTCACCTGGGCCATGTCCTGATTGACCCGGTAGCGGTTGTCCTCGTGGAGCAGGGCGGCGCTGAGGCCCACCTGCGGGCGGCGGGCGGCGCGTTCCACTTCGGCCTCCTGGTCGGTAGCCTCGGCCCGGGCGCCCAGCAGGGCCAGCTCGGGGCGCAGGCTGCGGGCCCGGGCTGCGAGGGCGGCGAGCGCGTCACGATGGGTGTCCACCGGGGGCGGCTCGGCGGCGTCCACCGGCGAGTCCAGGGGGCGACGCAGGAGACGGTTGTAGGCCGCCGCAGCGAGATCCACCCCGTGGCGGGCGCGGGTCAGCTGCTGGCGGGCATCGGCCCGGGCAACGGCCACCGACAGTACGTCGTTGCGGGGTACCAGGCCCTGCTTGTGGAGGTCGTCCACGTCGAGGGCATGGGCGTCCAGGGCCGCCAGGTGGCGCTCGGCGGCGGCCAGGGCGCGGCGGCTGCGCAGCACGCTCAGCCAGGCCTCGGCCACGTCCAGCTTCACCGCCTGCTCGCTGCGGCTGCGCTCGAAGGCGCTGGCCTGCACACCGATGTCGGCGGCATTGATGGCCGCGGTGATGCGTCCGCCGGTATATACCGGCAGGGTCGCCTGCAGGGCGTAGGTGGCGTAGGTGCGCTCCGACAGCGGCATCTGATTGGGCAGGGCAATGCCCGGCACTGTCGGCAGGCCGATGCGGGCGGCGGGCTCCTTGCTCAGGACGGTGTAGCTGGAGCTGGCGGTCGCCTTGGGCAGGGCCAGGCCCCGGGCGGCTTCCAGGCTGGCGCGGGCCGCATCGGAGTCGGCATCGGCGGCCCGCAGGCGCCCATCCACGGCAAGCGCCGCCCGCCAGGCGTCCGCCAGGGTTTCGGCGGCAGGTGCAGGAAAGGCCGTGGCGAGGAGCAGGGGTAAGAGCAGAAGTGCCAGCCTGCGCGCGCCGGACACGCATGTGCGGCCGTCTGGGGAGAGGGCGGAATGGGGAGATCTCATCGCATCCACCTCGGTAGTTTACTGACCAATTGGTCAGTAAACTACGCCTAAGGGGGGCGTCTGTCTTGCGGGAGATCAAATTTCCCTCGGACTGAAGCTAGAATCCCGGCCACCCTCCCTGGATCAGCCTCATGCCACCTGCGGCCCCATTGAAGTACCTCCATGGCTACCCGGAGCATTTGGTGCACCCGGTTCGCCAGCTGCTTGCCGATGGCCGGCTGGGCCCCCTGCTGCTCGGCAAGTATCCCCAGACCCACCCGGTGCGCAATGACGGCGCCCTGTACGCTTATGTGACGGAGCTGAAGGCGCGCCACCTGCGCAATGCCGAGCCCCTCAGCAAGGTGGCCTTCGACGGCAAGCTGCAGACCCTCCACAACGCTCTGGGCACCCACACCACCGTGTCGCGGGTGCAGGGGGGCAAGCTCAAGACCAAGCGCGAGATCCGGGTCGCCACGCTGTTTCGCGAGGCACCACCGGAATTCCTGCGCATGATCGTGGTGCATGAGCTGGCGCACCTGAAGGAGCGTCAGCATGACAAGGCCTTCTACCAGCTGTGCTGCCGGATGGAGCCGGACTACCACCAGCTGGAGTTCGACCTGCGGGCGTGGTTGTGCTGGCTGGAGGCGGGCGGAGAAGCCTTGTGGGGGAGCGGCGCGCGGGAGGATGGGGCCGGCGCCTAGGGTGCGTTCGTGAGACGGCCCTTGTGTTGGGTCGAATTCAAGCTGAGCTCCTCAGTCTGACGCGTCGTCTGACGATCGGAGCTGCCGCTCCCGTAGGGGCGACTGTAGGGGCGACTTCAGTCGCCCATCCGCGCCCCGATCAACGGCATGCCCCTGATTGAAGCCCGCGGGCGACCGAAGTCGCCCCTACACCCACCCGCTACATCCATCGGGTGACCCGGCCGGGCGCCCAAACCCGTGTCAGTATTGGGTTTGCGTCCGGCTCAGGTTGGGGCGAATTCACTGGCCCGCGTAGTGTTGAACCGGCGACATGCGCAGGTTCAACACCCGGACGATCAGAGGCTCAGGCTGCCCTTGAGCTTGTCGAGCATCTTCACGCCCATGCCCTTGACCTTGACCAGTTCGTCGAGGGTCTTGAAGGGGCGGGCGGCAATGATGGCGCTGGCGACGGCCTTGGGCAGGCCTTTGACCGCAGCCAGTTCGGCTTCGCTGGCCTTGTTCACCGAGACAGTGGCCGGGACTGCGGAGGCCTTGGCCGGGGCGGCTGCCTTGGGGGCTGCGGCTTTGGTTGCAGACTTGGCTTTGGGGGCCGGCTTGGCTTCAGTTACGGTCTTGGCGACGGCGACAGGTTCGGCTGCCACCTCGACGGCCGGCGCGGCCACGGCTTCGGCTTCCCAGCTCAGGGGCAGGGGGAAGTTGGTGAAATCGCGGGTCACGTAGCCGAAGGCGGTCCATTCGCGCAGCAGCAGGGCGATGTGCCAGGTGCCGGCGGGGCGGGCGGCGAGGGGCAGGTCTAGGGCCAGGTCTTGCCAGCCGTTCTGGCCTGACAGGCTGCCGATGGCGCTGGCGGCCAGCTGAACGCCCTTGGGGATGCCATTGCTGTAGGGCGCGTCGAGGGCCCACAGTTCCAGCGACAGGGTGCCGCTCAGGTTGTCGGCGCCACGGGGGTTCTCGATGCCATCGACGCTCAGGCGGACCGTGGCCTCGCCGGCGTTGAAAGCGGTGCTGCCCACGAGGCGGGGCTGCACGAAGGTTTCGATGAGGGGGAAGTTGGCGTAATCCAGCACCTGGTCGAACTGGCCATCACGGCCGGCGGCGAGGACCAGCACCATGTTGTGCCCGGCCTGGCCGGCGGGCGGGCAGGCGGTGGTGAAGGCACTGACCCAGGCCGGGCTGCCGGCATCCAGGGAACCCACGGTCAGTTCGGCAACCTTGGCGGCACGGACGGGCTGGCCGTTGAAGGGGGCTTCACAGGCCCACAACTGGAGTGCCCATTCGTGGTCGGCGGCTTCTTTCGGGTCGGTCACCAGGAGTTCGGCGTCGAGCTGAACGCTGTCTCCGTCGAAGGCGTAGCCGTGGTTGAGACCGATCCGGACAGCGCCGGAGGATTGGCCGGGGGTGGCCTGGAGGGTGTTGGAGGTGTGCATCCTGAGATTATCCTGCCTGTGCGAGGGGCGCGATTTTGCGGGCCCGGGCATTACAGCGTCAATCAATTGGCGATTGAATTTTTGGATGCACTGACACGGGGCGTAAAACCCGTGAAAGCCGCACCAATACTGGGATTGCACTGTATTGGTGCGTTTATTCCAAAGGCATTTTTCTGGCCCTTACAGCAGCACGATGTCGAACTGTTCCTGGCCGTAGCTGGCCTCGGGATGCAGGGAGATGGTCTTGCCAATGAAGTCGGAGAGCATGGCCAGGGACTGGGATTCTTCCTCGTGAAAGAGGTCGATCACATTGGGCGCGGCCAGCACCCGGAACTCGCGGGCATTGAACTGGCGGGCTTCGCGCAGGAGTTCGCGAAGGATTTCGTAGGCCACCGTGCGGGCCGTCTTCACCTCGCCCCGGCCGCCACAGGTGGGGCAGGGTTCGCACAGCAGGTGGGCCAGGGATTCCCGGGTGCGCTTGCGGGTCATCTCCACCAGACCCAGGCTGGTGAAGCCATTCACCGTCATCTTGGTGTGGTCCTTCGACAGGGCCTTGCGGAACTCCTCGAGCACGGCGTTGCGGTGTTCGGGGCTCTCCATGTCGATGAAGTCGACAATGATGATGCCGCCCAGGTTGCGCACCCGGAGCTGGCGGGCAATGGCCTGGGCCGCCTCCAGGTTGGTCTTGAAGATGGTGTCGTCGAAGTTGCGTGCACCGACGAAGCCGCCGGTGTTCACGTCGATGGTGGTCATCGCCTCGGTCTGGTCGATGATCAGGTAGCCACCGGATTTCAGATCCACCCGCCGGGCCAGAGCCTTTTCGATCTCCGCCTCGACGCCGTGGAGGTCGAACAGGGGGCGCTCACCGGTGTAGTGGTCGAGCAGCGGGGCCACCTGGGGCATGTATTCGGTGGCGAAGGCGCTGAGTTTCTGGAAGTTCTCGCGGGAGTCGGCAACGATGCGGGTGGTGGCATCGGTGACCAGGTCGCGCATCACCCGCTGGGCCAGGTTGAGATCCTGGTACAGCACGAAAGGCGGACGGGCGCCGACGGCGCGGTTCTTGATCTCCGCCCACAGTTTTTTGAGGTAGGCGATGTCGGCGGCGAGCTCCTCGTCCGAGGCGTTCTCGGCCATGGTTCGGACGATGTAGCCCCCCGGCTCGTTGGGCGGCAGCAGGCGGCTGACCCGCTCGCGCAGGGCTTCGCGCCCGGCTTCGTCGCCGATGCGCTGGGAAATGCCGATGTGCTTGTCCTGGGGCAGGTACACCAGCATGCGGCCGGCGATGGAAATCTGGGTGGACAGGCGCGCACCCTTGGTGCCCAGGGGATCTTTCAGCACCTGGACGATCAGGTTCTGGCCTTCGGCGAGAATGCGCTCGATGGGCCGCGGGGCGTCGCCGGTGTGGCGGTCGGACCAGATGTCGGCCACATGCAGGAAGGCCGTGCGTTCGAGGCCGACATCCATGAAGGCCGACTGCATGCCCGGCAGCACGCGCACCACCTTGCCCAGGTAGATGTTTCCGACAATGCCCCGGCTGGCGGTACGCTCGACGTGGACTTCCTGGACCACGCCCTGCTGCATCAGCGCGACGCGGGTTTCCTGGGGTGTGAAATTGATCAGGTATTCTTCAGACATGATGCGGGAGGCAAACGGAGATGGGCGATGACGCAGGGTGTGCTGCGCCATCGCCGATCGCCGCTCGTCCGGCATCGGTCGCGCGGTTTTTTCCGCGTCGTGGTGTTGTTGTTCTCTTCTGCCGCCAGGTCTGCCCTGATGCTGTCAGGGCAGGTCAGAGAGGATAGCCGAATTCCTGCAGCAGGGCCGCGGTCTCGAACAGGGGCAGGCCCATGATTCCGGTGTAGCTGCCGCGGATCTCCTCGATGAAGAGGGCGGCGCGGCCCTGGATGCCGTAGGCGCCGGCCTTGTCGGCGGGTTCGCCCGTGGCCACGTAATGCCGGATCTCGTCGTCGCTCAGACGCCGGAAGCGCACCTGGCTGGTGGACAGGCGTTCCTCGAAGCGCTGTCCGTCGGTGATCACCACGTTCGTCAGCACCTGGTGGGTGCGCCCTGAGAGCTCCCGCAGGATGGCTATGGCGTGCTCGCCGTGGTCGGGCTTGCCGATGATCTCACCGTCCAGTTCCAGGGTGGTGTCGGCGGCCAGCAGCAGCCGGGAGGGCAGGGCGCGCCAGCGCACCCGGTTGATGCCGCCCTCGGCCTTGGCCCGGGCTACCCGGCGCACGTAGGCGATGGCGTCCTCGCCGGGGCGTACGTCCTCGTTGATGTCGTGGTCGTCGCGCCCGGGGCCGCGGAACAGCAGGGGCTCGAAGGGAATGTGGATCTGCTTGAGCAGTTCGCGTCGGCGCGGGCTGTTGGAGGCGAGGTAGATCGGCGGATGGTTCATGTCACTCCCGGTGGTAGGGATGGTTCCTGGACAGGCTCCAGGCCCGGTAAAGGGCCTCGGCCAGCATCACCCGCACCATGGCATGGGGCAAGGTGAGGCTAGAGAGTCTCATCGTCTCGTGGGCCGTGGACTTGAGGGCCGGATCAAGCCCGTCGGGGCCACCGATGATCAGCGCCACGTCGTCGCCCCCGTCCTGCCAGCGTTCCAGGCGCCGGGCCAGGGCCTTGGTGGTGAGGTCCTCGCCCCGTTCGTCGAGGATCAGGCGCCGGCAGCGGGCCGGCAGGGCGGCTTCGATGCGGGCGGCCTCGGCGGCCATCATGGCCTCCACGGTCTTGCCGGTGGTGCGGGGTTCAGCCTTCACCTCGACGAGCTGCAGGGGCAGCTCACGGGGCATGCGTTTGGCGAAATCGTCGAACGCGGTGTCGACCCACGCGGGCATGCGTGTGCCGACGGCAACGAGGAGCAGTTTCATCGCGGCAGGCGGCGGGTGGGCCGCCCCAGTGGGAGAGGGGTCAGGCGCTGCGGGCCACGGCGCTGCCGGCGCGGGCTGCGCGTGACGCGCCGCCGGCCCACAGTTCTTCCAGGTTGTAGTAGGCGCGCACGGCGGGCTGCATCACGTGGACGACGATATCACCCAGGTCCACCAGCACCCATTCGCCGCCATCTTCGCCTTCGATGCTGAGCACGGTGAGGCCGGCTTCGCGGGCCTTGTTGGCCACATTGCGGGCCAGGGCGCGGGTCTGGCGATTGGAGTCGGCGCTGGCGATGATGACGCGCTCGAACAGGGACGTGAGGCGCGTGGTGTTGATGACCTCGATGTCCTTGCCCTTGATGTCTTCGAGGGCGGATACGACGAGGCTTTCGGTTTGGCTGATGTCCATTGATTCAAAAATAGAGTTGGTGCCGGGAAATATAGTCAAGAACCGGCGGGGGGAGCAAATAACGCAGACTTTGGCCGTTGGCGGCACGACTGCGGATATCGGTGGCGGAGATCGCCAGGGGCGTCATCGAGAAGCTGGTGAGGTGCCCGGCAGGGGCTCCGGCCAGGGCCTCGGGCGCTGCGCGGCGCTGTTCCACGTGGCGGGCCAGGTCATCGGGCAGGCGGGATTCGTCCAGGCTGTAGCCGGGCCGGTTGGCCACCGCCACGTGGGCGAAGTCGAACAGCTCGGTCCAGCGCCGCCAGGTGGGCAGGCCGAGGAAGGCATCAACGCCCAGCAGCAGCACCAGCGGTCGCTCCGTGCCGAGGGTGGCGCGCAGGCGCTCGAGGGTCAGGATGGTGAAGCTGGCCTGGGCCGATTCCACCTCGGCCGGGTCTACCTCGAAGGCCGGGTTGTCTGCCGCAGCCAGCCGGGCCATGGCCAGGCGGTGGGCGCCGCTGGCGCCCGGGGTGGCCCGGTGGGGCGGCTGCCCGGCGGGAGTCAGGCGCACGCCCGCCAGCCCCAGGGCCTCCCGCGCGGTTTCGGCAAGGCGCAGGTGACCGTAATGGATGGGGTCGAAGGTGCCGCCGAAGATGCCCAGCGCGCTGGCGCCGGCCTCAGAGAAGCTCATCGGGCCCGATGCGCTCGAAGACGTCGAGGGCGTTGGCGTAGAAGCTGGAGAAGATCACCGGAATGAAGACCACCGGGAAGACCAGGGCCGGCAGCAGGGCCAGCAGCGGCGACACCAGTTCGAGGATGGCGATCAAGAGCCCCGCGCCCAGGGCGATGACCAGCAGGCCGATGCCGTAGGCGAGAAAGGCCCGCCAGTTGCGCAGGCAGGCGATGAAGCTGAAGAACAGCGCTTTGGCGGCCGGCACCTTGCCCCAGCCTGCCAGCAGGGGGGCAAACCAATAGGCCATCATCAGCGGCGTGGAACCGATGGTGGCGACCAGCAGGGCCAGGGCAAAGACCGGGTCGTCCAGGGTTTCGCCCCAGCTGACACGGCCGAGCATGGCCTTGGAGAGCTTGGTGTTCATCTCCCCGTCAATCAGCAGGCTGATGCCCATCACCGCCAGGGTGCCGGCCAGGTAGATGCCGCCGATCTTGACCAGTTCGGGCAGGTTCTGGCGGAAGCCCGACAGCAGGATGTCCGGCCCGGCCTTGCGCCGTTCGGCCACCGCCTTGCAGCCGTTGAAGATGCCCAGCGACAGGGCCGGCATGATCAGGGACATGATCACCTGGCCGATCAGTGGCACCGTGGCGATCAGCAGCAGGCAAAGGGAACAGCCGAAGACCAGGAAGGTGATCAGGGCCGGGTTGCGCCGCCACAGGGAAAAACCGTCAAAAATCCAGGCCCAGCCGCGCTGGGCGGGCAACATACGTGCCTGCATCGGCTTACTCCGTGCCTTCCTGGGGGGGCGTATCGGCCGGCGCGGGCAGGGCCGGCACCTCGCCGAAGACATCCTGGTAGGACGAATACACGGTGCCTGCCAGCACCGGCACCAACACCAGCACGCCCAGACCGGCGGGCACCATGGCAACCCAGATCAGCACGTAGATCAGCACGCCGAGCACCACAAAGGCGCCGAAGTTGCTGAAGCACGCAGAGAGGGATAGCTTCATGGCATCGAGGGGCGGGGTGTCGCGCAGCACCACCAGGGGCGCCGCGAACCACAGGGCGGTGATGAGCAGCACCCACAGCACCGAGAAGGCCACACTGCCCAGCACCACGCCACTGACCAGCCCGAGGCCAAGCCCGGCCAGTGCCTCGATGATGTAGCCCGTAAGGGCCGCGCCGCCGACGATGATCACCGACACGAAGCCGGCGATGAGGCCACCGAGCAGATAGAAGACCCCTACCAGCGCCAGATTGCCGGCATGCACCTTGAGACCGGCAAAGAGATGTTCGATGCGCAGGGGCTCGCCCTCGGCCTGGGCGTGGCAGCCCAGCACCATGCCTGCCACCATCACCGGAAAGCCGATCAGCACCACCGCCCAGCCCAGCAGGGGCACCAGCCCGAGCACGAAGAGCATCACGATGAAGATCACGCTGATGGCGATCCACACGCCCGGATTGCCGATGAAGTAGCCCCACCCGGCTTTCAGCCACACCAGCGCTTCGGCGGGCGAAACGCGCTGCGGCTGCGGATGGCGCGCGGCGTTGTGGGGGTGGGCTGCCTTCGGTGCAGGTTCGTTCATTGCGGGTGACGGGAAAAACGGGGTGAAAAATCAGGATGTTGCACTGCGGTGAGATGCTAGCCCAAATCCGCTGTCAAGTTCAAACCGGCGGTCTGCGACGGACGGGGCTTTCAACCCGGCAGGGGCGGCAGGGCGGTGGCCCCGGCCCGCAGGCGCAGGATCTGCCGGTACTCGCCCGGGTCCTTCACCAGCACCATCTCACCGGCCCGTGGCAGGTGGAAATCCTCCAGCCGTGACAGCCAGAAACGCAGCGCCGCCGCACGTAGCATGGCCGGCCAGGCGGCTTGCTCGCCCGCGGTGAAGGGGCGGGATTCGGCATAGGCCGCCAGCAGGGCGGTGCTGCGTGCCGGGTCGAGGCTGCCGTCGGCAGCGGCGCACCAGTCATTCACGGTGACGGCCACGTCGAAGAGCAGGGCGTCGTGCCCGGCAAAGTAGAAGTCGATGACGCCGCCAATGTAGTCGCCGTCCCACAGCACGTTGTCGCGGAACAGGTCGGCGTGGATCACGCCCTGGGGCAGGGCCTTCAGGTCGAAGCCGGCCTGGAAGGCCAGCTCCGCATCCAGCTCGGCCTGCTCATCGGCCGGCAGATGGCTGCGCACCCGGGCCGTGCAGTCGCGCCGCCACTCGGCACCGCGGGGGTTGGCCTGCTTGCGCCCGAAGGTCAGGCCGGCCAGGTGCAGCCCGGCCAGCATGGCGCCGATGCGCGCGCAGCGGGCCGCGTCCGGGGCCATTTCGGAGCGCCCGGCCAGCCGGCTGACCAGCACCGCCGGCTTGCCCGACAGGCTGCCCAGGTACTCGTTGTCCCGGTTGGCAATGGGGGCCGGCACGGGCAGGCCGTGGCGGGCCAGATGGGCCATCAGGTGCAGGTAGAAAGGCAGCTCCGCCCGGGGCATGGTCTCGAACAGGGTGAGCACATAGCGGCCGAGGCTGGTGGTGACGAAGAAGTTGCTGTTCTGCACGCCGGCAGAGATGCCCTGCAGGTTGTCCAGGCGGCCAATGGCGTAGTTCTTCAGCCAGGCGGCGAGATCGGCGTCGGTGACGGGAGTAAAGACGGACATGATGGCCGGAGCTTACCGCAGCCACTCCGGTGGGGTCGAATTCATTCGACCTGCTCACGCCAATCACTGGCACGCCGCTGACCAAAGTCCGGGGTCGAGTGAATTCGACCCCAAGGGATGGGCGAGCCTGCTGCCCGGGGCGGTAGAATGCCCTCCCGCTTCACCCGATGCACATCTCCATGTCTGCCCTGCTCCTCAATGCGCCCCAACGCGAAGCCATCCACTACCTGGACGGCCCCAGCCTGGTGCTGGCCGGCGCCGGGTCGGGCAAGACGCGGGTGATCACCCAGAAGATCGCCTATCTGATCACCGAGTGCGGCTTCAACCCCCACAACATCGCCGCCATCACCTTCACCAACAAGGCGGCCAAGGAGATGCTGGAGCGCATCAACAAACTGATGGGCGGCCGCGCCACCAAGGGGCTGACGGTGTGCACCTTCCACGCCCTCGGGGTGCGCATCGTGCGCCAGGAGGCCAAGCTGCTGGGCCTCAAGCCCCAGTTCTCCATCCTCGATTCGTCAGACACCACCCAGATCATCGCCGAGATGATCGGCAGCACGGACAAGAACCGGGCCAAGGCCCTGCAGTGGCAGATCTCCAGCTGGAAGAACGCCCTCATCGAGCCCAACGAGGCCGCCCACCTGGCCAACGACGAGATCTCCTCGTCGGCTGCACTGCTCTACCAGGAGTACGACAAGACCCTGCGCGCCTACCAGGGCGTGGATTTTGACGACCTCATCCGCCTGCCGGTGAAGCTCTTTGACGAGCACCCCGAGGTGCGTGAGCGCTGGCAGAACAAGCTGCGCTACCTGCTGGTGGACGAATACCAGGACACCAACCGCGCCCAGTACCGCCTGCTCAAGCTGCTGGCCGGCGTGCGCGGTGCCTTTACCGCGGTGGGCGACGACGACCAGGCCATCTATGCCTGGCGCGGCGCCGACGTGGAGAACCTGCGCCAGCTGCCGGTGGACTACCCCAAGCTCAAGGTCATCAAGCTGGAGCAGAACTACCGCTCCACCACGCGCATCCTCCACGCCGCCAACACCGTCATCGCCAACAACGAAAAGCTCTTCGACAAGAAGCTGTGGTCCGAGCACGGCGCCGGCGAGCCGGTGACCGTGGTGGCCTGCCAGACACCTGAGCACGAGGCCGAATCGGTGGTGATGAAGATCTCCGCCCACAAGTTCGAGAACCGCACCCACTTCAAGGACTACGCCATTCTCTACCGGGGCAACCACCAGGCCCGCCTGTTCGAACAGCAGCTGCGCAACCACAAGATCCCCTACGCCATCTCCGGCGGGCGCAGCTTCTTCGAGAACGCCGAGATCAAGGACCTGTGCTCCTACCTGCGCCTGATCGCCAACGAGGATGACGATCTGGCCTTCATCCGCTCGATCACCGTGCCGCGCCGGGGCATCGGCCCGGCCACCATCGAAGCTCTGGGCCGCTACGCTGCCAACCGCCACATCAGCCTGTTCACCGCCGTTTTCGAGGAAGGCGCCGCCGAGCATGTGGCCGCGCGCCAGCTGGAGGGCCTGCGCGAGTTCTGCCACTTCATCAACCGCATCGCCCACCGCGCCCCGCGGGAGCCCGCCGGGCAGGTCATCAACGACATGCTCAAGGCCATCAACTACGAGGCCTGGCTGTACGAAAGCTGCGAACCCCGCGAAGCCGAAACCAAGTGGAGCAACGTGGGTGACTTCACCGGCTGGTTGGGCCGTAAGGGCGAGGAAGACGGAAAGACCCTGTCGGACATGATCCAGACCATCAGCCTGATCACCATGCTCGACAAGGACGACGAAGAGCTCGACCAGGTCCAGCTCGCCACCCTGCATGCTTCCAAGGGCCTGGAGTTCAAGCACGTCTTTCTGGTGGGCGTTGAAGAGGGCCTGCTGCCTCACCAGTCATCCATCGACGAAGACAAGATCGAGGAAGAGCGCCGCCTGATGTACGTGGGCATCACCCGCGCCCAGCGCAGCCTCACCATCAGCTACTGCGAACGCCGCAAGGCCGGCCGCGACGTGCGCACCTGCGACCCGTCCCGCTTCATCGACGAGATGGGCGCCGAAGGCATCCGGCGCAACGACCGCAAATCGGCCGAACCCGTGACCAAGGAAGACGCCAGGGCCCGCATTGCCAACCTGCGCGCCATGCTGGGCAACAAGCCGGGGACGATCGGCTAGCGACAACCTGCCCACGCGCCCAACCCCGTCCTCGGCGCTTGCCCCGGGGCGAGAATCACCCCGGGCCGGTCAGGCCCAGCCTTCCTTCATGCCAAGGGCGCGTTCGCGGTGCGCAAGATAGAGCGGGAGGGCAATGGCCAGGCCGACAAGGAAACAGAGGACCAGGTAAAGCCAGGGCCGCTTCAGGCCGTTGCGCCGTGCGTCGACGACGACCCACACGGAGAACGTCACCGCAGAGAGGTACACGTCGATGGTGATGGCCGTCGTGAGTACATTGGCAAATGCGCTTCCAAAGAACTCAGCGGGCGCCAGACCCCCTCCGCCCAGAATGTATTGGCCGTTGTAATACCAGGTGGCCAACAATCCGACCACGGCGAGCGCATGGTAGAGGGGGATGAGTGCGGATTTCTTGTGCATTGGCTTTCAATGGGGCTCAGTTGCTGGAGGCCATCCCGCTCGGGATGGCCGTTGGTTAGCGTCAGGCGCCGGGCAATGGTATCGGCCTTGGTGGCTGCCCCGCCTCAGCGTCGTCGGATGGCGCGGCAGGAAGGACGACGGCCTGCGCGCCGAAACGCACGGCCTGCCCACCCTGTTCCGCGGCAAAACGCCTCGCTGCCGACGTATCGGAGAACCAGAGCTTCAGGACGGAGGTGCCGCGCTGCACTGAGACAAGCTGCTGAAGGTCGCTGGCATCGAGATGCGGAAGGGCGTGGCGGTAATCCTCCCAACTGGCGTACCCGGCTTCGCGGGCCAGCGCCCGGAGTACATGTTTGCGCTGTACGGTGCCGCGGGCGTGGAAGAGGCCGGGTAGCGACCGGTCTGTCACGGCATGGGTTGCCAAGAGTCGCCGGAGGATGGGGAGCGCCTCCGAAAGGGCGTCCGAGGCTGCAGCGCGATGAAGGCGTCTTGCCTCGCGCAGCACCAGTTGAACGGAAGAGATCTGATCCGCGCACGGCGGCTGGAATGATGAAATGGGCATACCGACTCCGAAGTCGAGTGGCCGGTCTCGCCGTTGGCCACGGAGGGTATGCAAGCAAGGCTTGCGATGTAAGGTGCTTGCGCTTTCGCGAGGTGGGCGTCCTGGCAGCCCGCGGCGCATTCTAGCCTTGTCCAGCCGTCGACAGGAAGATGCCCGCGCTCAAGGTTCTGCCGCCAGCCCAAGCGCCAGAACGAGATAGTCCCGGACATGCTTGCCGCGGATGTCTTCAACCGACAGCAATTTGATGTGGCGACGAAACTTGCCCGCGCCTTCCAGCACCTTGAACGCATCGGGCAGCGATGCGCCCTCCCCGAACTCCAGCGAAACGTGCTTCGTGTAGGAGAAGATGCCGCAAAACGGCTTGCCCGATGAGAACAGAAGCCCGCCGTACTTCACCTCTTCGGAAACCGAAGGGGCAAGACCGAGGATGATTTCTCTCAGTGCTTGAACCAGTTCGAAGCGCCCGGAATCGAGAAGGCGGATGTCGTCGAGCAATCTTGAGATGCGGTCGGCTGGCATGGTGTCAGGACTTGAAATGTTGTGCGCCCCCTGGTGCCGGGGCCGTGCATCAAGCACATGTGAAGGACGAAGCCCGTAGGTGACTCAATTCTCGGGCTGATGGCACACCGCTTCAATGTTGTTGCCTTCCGGGTCGATGATGAAAGCCCCGTAGTAGTGCGGGTGGTATTCCGGACGAAGGCCCGGGGCACCGTTGTCTTTGCCGCCGGCGGCGATCGCAGCCTGGTGAAAGGCGTCGACCTGCGCACGATCAAGGGCTCGCCAGGCCAGGTGGCAGCCCGTTGTTGCCGGGGGGCCGCCATAGGGGGAGGGGTCATCGATAAACCACACGTCGGCTTTCTTGCCGTCGGGCTCCGCGGCGTCCGGGTAGGCGAAGCCCAGGATGTTCATGCCATAGTTGCCCTCGAAGACGACGCTGTAACCCAGGGGGGCAAGCGCCGCACTGTAGAAGGCCTTGGCCCGGGCAATGTCGGTTACGCGGAAAGTCATGTGGTCAAGCATGCTGGGTTGCTCCTGGTGTGAGGTGGTAGCGGGCGAACTGCCAATAAAACTGTATACATATACAGCATTGTTGGCAAGAGCTCGGGCCGCGCAGTAGATTTATTCACACCCTCTCAGCGGATCACACAGACATCGCCTTGCACGGCACAGATGCACTCCTCTTCCGTCACACTTAGCCGGGTAAGCACCGAACCATCGGCACGCAGGGCAGTCACCGAAATCACATACCCTTCGTTGATCGCAGGCCGGAGATCCTTGTTGGCGCACCAGCCCTTTGTCAGCATCGTCTTGAGCAGATGGATGCCCTGGCTTTGCTGAACCTCGGGCGTATCTGCGTCTTCATCCCGCAGCGTCAGGGACAAAGCCAGTTCCTTGCCCTTGAGTTCTGCCTTTTCCAGGCGAACCTCTGGTGTCAGATCCATAGGTGCACGCCGCTGCAGCTCGGCGGTCGCCTTCTCAAAGGCGCGTGCGGTACGGCCGGAATTCCAGTGGAAGAAGGCCACAAAAGCGACCAGGGCAATGACGATCCATTTTGTCATGGGTAGGCTCGATGGTACGGACGGCTAATGGGTGCGAATGCGCCGGGCGGGTTGGTCGGGAGGGGCTGATTCATCCGGATTTTAATCAAGTTCTGCGGGGTGCCGAGCCACCGGGGCTTAGTCGATCCGGCGCAGGCTCGCGCGCTGCACCACGCCCGAGGCGTCGTACTCCACAATCAACTCCCGCCATTCCCGCAGGGATTGGACCGTCTCCACGGCCTCCACGAGATCGCCAAGCACGGGGATCATGCCCACGACCACCGGCACCTTGGCCGGCTTGTGGTGATAGACGCCTACCTCGCCGCCCCGGGAGGTGTCATCCCGGTAGGTCTTGCGGGGTGGCCCCACAAGGGATTCGATCCGGGCACGGCGTGTTTCGCCAAAAGTGATGTCGAAGGCATCGCGGCCGCCCATCTCGACACCCAGAAGGCGACCTTGCGGTGCCGTCTGGCAGGCCTCTCCGCAGGCCTGGGGCGACGCAAGCTGCTGAACCGCCGCGATCACGCGTTCGGGGCGCTCTCGCTGAATGTAGTGGGACGAATCCCACACCATTTCCACCCTGGGCACACCGGCCAGCGCCGCCCACTCACGCCCCAGGGCCAGGTGCAGCGCCTCGTATTCCTCCGGGTCGGCGCTGCGTGGCCGTCCGGCCACCAATACCCGACCCGGCATGCCCGGCGGGTGCTTGAACTCCGGCCGGTCGAGGCAGGTGGTCTGGTCGTCAAACTCGGCGGCCTGGGCGGCACCAAAGGCCACCGACTTGATCCCCTTCAGGAGCGTCGCCGTGCCCGGCAACTGGCGCTGGATCTCGGCCCAGTTGCGCGGATGGGTCGGGTCCACCAGCACAAAACCCGCCACCTCATCGGGATAGAGGCTGGCGTAGGCATATTGATACAAGCCCCCCAACGAATGCCCCACCAGCACATAGGGCGGCTTGAGCCCCGCCGCGCGCAGCGCCGCCCGCTGCTCGGCGGCCAGCGTGCAAGGGTCTCGTGGCCCCGCCTTGGCCGGCACCGTGCCCGTGCCCGGCCGGTCATGGGCAAACACCGTGTACTTGGCTGACAGCGCCGGCAGCACATCCCGCCACACCTGCCGGTCATCCCCCAGCCCGGACTGGAACACCACCACCGGGCCGCTCCCTGCCTGGGTGTAAGTGCCCGCCTCCCGCGTCTCCGGTGTGCTCGCACAGCCCCCGATCGACAGGCTGGCGACCAGCGCAAGGGTGGGGAGCGAGTGAGAGATGTGTGAACTCATGGGTCTGACGGCGAGATGTGGGTAATGTGCGTTGCCCCGGATGGGTGGAGGGCTCGGGGGATCGAATTCGAATTCTTCAGTTGACCTTGGGCCTGGAGCAGCAGGCGGCCAACGCATCCGCAAGTGAACGCCGAGCGAGTCCGCCCCCGCCCCCACGGAAGCATCGGGCCGCGACATTGCAGATCATCGGGGAACCGCCCCCTGTGCTCAGCACGCCAACTCCCTGAAGCGCTTTCGCAATCCGAGGAGCCGCAACTGGATATCGACCAGCGCCTCCCCGCTGGCCTGGCGTTCCTCCGCCTCCACCAACGGAATCCGCCCATCCAGCCGCTGGCACTCCCGCTGGGTGTCTGCGGGGAGCTTCTGCCGTCGTCCGAAAGTCTCGTACTGCTTAGGATTCATCCCGGTCAGCGGCCGCATGGCATCGGCAATATGCTCACGAAGTCGCTCCTGCTGCACCGCCGACCCCACCCGCTCCTGCCCCGACAGCCGACTCACCCCGCGCGGGGGCTCCACATCCACCGTCTTCGCGCCGAGGCAGGGGCTGTCGGAATAGATGACTTTTCCGTTCTCCTCGCACTTGAACACGGTCTTCGCCGGCGGAGGGAGGGATTGGGCCTGGGGGGCAAACGTGAGCACTGTCAGCGCGGTGAGGACTGCGGCGGCGCGATACATGACTTGGAGGTGCATGGGGCGGACAGCCGGCGTGGCAGGCATGCTTTTGGGATGGGTCGTGATTGTATGCAAAAAGGGATTTCGTCGGGGTTGTACTGTCGCGCTTCAACGGCTGCCGAATCGCCCCTGCATGCAAGAAACGTAGATCAGTAGAAGAAAGCCCGCTCGGGAAGTGATCCCATACATGTAGTGATCAGTCCCCTGATGCTTGCATCCCGTGTGGGCCTGGCATATGAATTCACGGCAGTTGGTGTAGCTTGCCGCGACCGCTACGGTGGAGCGAGCGCTTGAGCGTCGTGTCAGTCAAAGTTCTCGCTCGACTCAAGGCCGCGAATGAAGGACTCGAAGGTGTCTGCGAGATGAGTGATTGCGTAATCGCGTTCCTGATCCACATGAACAATCGAAGGCTCACCCGTCGGCCCGCAGGCTCGGTAGTCAAGGCAAACCATATCGTGCCCAGCCGAAGGGCAGTCGGCGAAGTAAATGCCAATTGGAGGATAGCCCCATTCAGTAACCCAGAAATCGCTTCCGAACGAACCCAGTAAGGCGCGAGGCTTCGAGTTTCCAATGGCAAGGATGCCTGTGATGGCGATGTGATCCTCGGCCCATGAAGTTCGCGTTGATGTGCGGTGGCAATCCTTCCGTACCATGCCGCCGTTCTGCAGTTGCGAGAGCGCGATATAGGCAGTAGGGAGGCGGTAGCCCAGGGCCGTCTCGACAGTCGCGATTTTCTCGGCCGTGAGTGGATCGTCTTCATACTCTCTCCGGGAGTACTCGGAGTCCTCCCAAAAGTCCGATAGATCGAAGTCGTCAAAGGGGCTGCTCATGGCGGGCTCCGAAACTGTGGATCTTGGGACGCCCAACGTGCCAGTTCAGTGGTGACTGAAAGGCTAGGGGATACACAGCAAACATGGTGAGGTGCCGCGGGGTTACACATCGCGGCACAAAGACCGATGAGAGCGACGCCAGATGACCAGTGCCAACGTTGCTGACCAAACCATCCACCAGATCGCCACTGCATAGCACCAGCCCAATTGGGTTGGTATAGGCCAGCCATCCGGGGAACCTTGAAGCGTAGAAATGCCGCGCCCCTCGATTGCTTCAAGAAACGCAATGGTGATCAGAAAGAACACTGCACCGAGCGGTGGCAAGACTATCGCCATTGCCACTTGGCCACAGACCATGACTGCGCCACCAAGAGTGACTAACGCGAGATGTTTAAGGCTGATCACGGCTGTAGGGTGGGCAGCACTAGACGAACCTCGTTAAATGAGGTGAGCCTGCCAGAGCTCTCGCTCCAAGCTCAAGAAGCCAACGCGTCCACAAGCCGTCCGAGTCAAGCACTCCAATAGGGCGCTCCGTAAATGCTTGGGCGACGATGTAATTTTTCCATGGGCCAGAGGGTGAAAAAGTTGCGGTCTGTGCGCGGACATTCAGACTAAGTTGGCCGACTTCAACAATCTTCGACGCATCGCCATTCCAGCCCGCCGCCATTACTTGAAACTCTAAATAGTTCGCCAGCCTGGATTTCGGTACGAGTTGCATGAAGAAGCCACGAGTCATCGCGATGACGTTCAACGTGGAAGTGAGGTGCGCAAGCCAGCCTGTCGGTGACGCATCCCTCTCGACCACCGGGTTGGGCAGCTAGCGGTTGACAAGCAACACATAGCCGACGGACACCATGCCAAAGAAAACCAAAAGGCCAGCTAGCCCCGCAATCCCGAGCCGTTGCGCTACATACTTGAGGCGAGACTTTTGTTCATAAAACTGCCCGTGTGCCCACAGCGAAAAAACCACAGTCAACAATGAGCCAATAGTAAAGACAGCAGTGCCCGCAATACCCGCTGTCAAAGCCGGGTCGCCCGCCTTTAGCCAAAATGTATATGAATGCGCGACAAAACCTATAACGATCAGCCATTGGAGGGCTACTGCCAAGAGTGAGACTACTAGGCCGATCCGGATCTTCATGACGCCCAACGCTCGAAGTAAGCCGTACCGCGAAGCGGCATCGGCTTGAATGAGTTGTCAAGCTGCAAGGCGCCACTCCCCGCGCTTTGAAATCTCAGTTGATTGGACAATTTTCGCTTCCGCAAGCGGGTGCATGCCCAGCGCATGTCGTACTGCCATGTATAGAAGAGTTCACCGGATCCGCGGAGCTCATTCTCATGGTGTGCCCAGATGTGCTCGGCAACCTGCACGATGCTAGCTGATCCAGCATGGGCATTCAGCGCCGCAACAACCCAATCTTGGATATACCGGGGTCTGTCTCTTGATTCCCTGCTCGCCTCCCAGTTCAACACCGGAGGCGAAACACATGGAGGGAGCCCTATTTTCCTGGTTGCGCATTGACAGTCGTGCAACTTGCTGGGTCGGCCGGGTAAAAATTATCTTGAATAAATGCTCGTCCCTCGTTGGTAATCTCTTGCATACGATAAAGGCATTTATTCCGAACTACAATTATTTCTGTTTCGTAGTTTTTTCCCAGTTCAGGTGTAAATGCATATGTCTTTTCTGGGCAGTAACTACCCCCGTTTCCTTGGGGTTGGCTTCCGTACTTTATAAGTACTTTTCGATTTGCGGGTATATAAAATTCGGAAAATACCCTGGACGAATTTTTTGTCATTGGGAATGGCGGGAGTGGCATCCCAAGAGTTTTTTCTTCAAAAGTTACACTATTTCCAGATACGATATTTATTCCGCTTTTCCCAAGAGGCTTGGATATCAACCTTCCTTGCTGCGGGTCGGCTTCATTTGAACAAATGCCATTTGGAGATATATGTATGTTGTCAAACATGTCATAAATAACTCTTAATTTGGATTTCTGCGGCTCGGCAGTATCTTCATACCGTTTTGAGAGATCTACAAGGCTGGCAGTAATAGTGCCGCATCCATTGATTGAAATTAAGGTCGTGACTATCAGGGGGAGAGAAAAAACTATCTTCATTTCTTGTGGTGATCTTAAAAAATGATGCCCAATACCGGGCGTTGCTAACGCTCTGCGGCTTTTTCCTGCGGCGGAAATCGGTCTGCCCCCTTTTTCTGCTGTTCAATCTTCCTTTATTGCATGCAGGGACGAGGATATGCCTCCCGTGATGTACCGCAGCCACCTGAGTTGCTTGATCAACTTAGCGACCGCCCGCGTCTAAAGCACCAAAGCATACGGATGGAGGCATTTTATGTCAAACGAGTATTCTGCTCATCCCATTTAATGACAGGCGACGTTCAGGTGAGGTGCGTGTGGCGTTTCTGATTGATCTTGCCGTGTTGCGCAATATCTCGTCAGCGCTGCTGTTTCTGTATTGAGAAGTGCTTGAAATGGATTCACCCCAGTTGGTCAAAATGATTCGGACGAAGCGTCCTGCAAGTCTTCCATTGGGGCTGACACGCATGGGGGCAATGCCATGCTGGCCCGCATGGCCCAAGGAGGCTACGACATCCGTACCGTGCAGGAGCTCCTCGGCCACGCGGATGTGGCCACCACGATGATCTATACCCATGTGCTCAACAAAGCCGGCCGCGGGGTGGTGTCACCCCTTGACGCGGTCTGAGCGCCTGCTCCTTGCCTTGTCCCTGCGGTTCCGACACAACGATAGACACCCCCACCCGCAACAGGCAGGATCACATCCGGGCTTGGGGTAACATCTCTCTGGAGACCCTCAGGCCGTGTGCGGCAGACCCGCCGGGCCCGAACACAACAATAAACAAGAACAGCCCTGCGGGGGCTCTCCGGCCCCGACGATCCACGCGGGCGCATGACTGGCAGAGCAGATGTTTGACAGGATCTCGATTCGCTACAAGCTGATAGTTCTGCTTGGCCTGAGCGCGGCGCTGGCCTTGTTGATCTCGTCGGCGATCACGATCTACTCGACTTACCTGAGCGAGTCGCGGTCGTCGCTGCGGGTACTGCACCAGCTGACGGATGTGATCAGCGAGAACATGCGGGCGGCGCTGGCTTTTGCGGATGCGGGGAGCGCCAACACCATGCTGGCGTCCCTGCGCGCCGATCCCCATATCCTGCTGGCAGTGGTAAACGACGAGTCGGGGCGGGCCTTGGCGGAGTATCGGTCTGCGGGCTTGTCGGCGACGGTCGAGCCGCTGTTCCGGGCTGAGGTGCAGGGCCGGATCCTTGAGAGTGCCGAGGCGCTGCGGCGGGAAGACGGGTTTGTCGAGCACATCGACAACGATTTCATGGCCGTGGTGCGCCCGGTGTTCTTTGACGGCAAGCCCATCGGCCTGCTGGTGGTGGTGTCGGATACGCAGCTGATGTGGGCGAAGATCCGTGAGCTGGTGCTGCTGCAGGTGGCCACATCGGTGGTGACGTTGGTGCTGCTGCTGTTCCTGTCGGTGAAGCTCCAGTCCTTGTTCACCCGCCCGATCATGAGTCTGGTGGGGGCCATGCAGGATGTGGCGCGCACCAAAAACTACCGTGCAGCCCTTGAGGCGGACCGGCGCGATGAGTTCGGCACGCTCTACTCAGGCTTCAGCGCAATGCTGGCCGACATCCGGGAGCGCGACGATCAGCTGAGCCGCCTGGCCACCACGGATGCCCTGACCGGCCTGGCCAATCGCCGCCATGCTCTGGATGTGATGCAGACCATGGCGGCGCGGGCCCAGCGCAAGGATGAGCCGCTGGGCGTCATCATGCTCGACATCGATTCCTTCAAGAACGTGAATGACCGCTTCGGCCACCCCATGGGCGACCTGGTGCTGCAGGAGGTGTCGCTGGTGCTGCAGGCGAGCGCGCGGGATTACGACCTGGTGGCCCGGCTGGGCGGCGAGGAGTTCCTGGTGGTCTGCGACTGCGGCACGCAGGAGGTGACCACTGCCGTGGCGGAGCGCATCCGCGCCGGGGTGGAGGGGCGGCCGATCTCCGGCCTTGCGGGTGAGGCGCTTCAGGTGACGGTGAGCCTGGGCGTGTATTCCGCCGTGCCCCGCGCCGGCGCGGAAGACATTGAGGAAATGATCCGGGCTGCCGATAAGGCCCTGTACCGTGCCAAGGAGGCCGGTCGCAACCGCTACGTGGTGGCGTAAGGGGAGAGCTCGGGTGAGGATGGTCTTGTGGGTGCTGGGCCTGCTGTGCTGTGTGCAGGCACCATGGGCATGGGCGGGCGACGAGGAGCGCAAGCTCGAGGCGGTGTTCATCGGGCGTTTTGCGAGCTACATCGAGTGGCCGGCCAAACCCCGGGACCGCTTCGTGATCACCCTGCTCGACGACAACCCCTTCGGCAGCCTGCTGGATGATCTGTACCGGGACAAGCGCATCCACAACAAGCCCATCGAGCTGCGTTACGCCACCCGGCTGGAGCAGGTGGGCGAGACGGACGCCCTGTTCATCACCCTGACCAGCTCGGCCGCCCGGGCTGCCGCCATCGACCACGCCCAGCGCAACGGCATCCTGACTATCAGCGAGGCCAAGGGCTTTGCCGAGAGTGGCGGCATCATCCAGCTGGATTTCATCGAGCAGAAGGCGCGCATCAAGATCAACCACGGGGCGGCCCTCAAGTCGGGTCTGCGCATTGGCGCGCCCCTGCTGACGATTGCCACGGTTCTGCGGGGGGACAAGCCATGAGCGCCCCCCATCGCGTCGTGTTGTGTCTCGCCATGGCAGGGGCCGGCGCGGCCCTGGCCGGCGACAAGGCGGTTCAGGAGAGCAACGACTACTACCGCCGCCCCCTGGAGCAGCTGCTGCAGGTGGAAACCCAGGCCAAGGCCGCGGTGGGCTCCCGCGGGGGCGCCCGGGATGCGCTGGACGCCGAGGTGCCCATCGACATCATCACCTCGGCCCAGCTCCAGTCCACCGGCCAGCCCGATCTGCAGCGCGCCCTGGCGGTGCTGGTGGCGGGCTTCAACGCCCCGCGCCCCAGCATCACCGACGGCACCGACCACGCGCCGCCCTTCACCCTGCGCGGCCTCAGCCCCGACCAGGTGCTGGTGCTGGTCAATGGCAAGCGGCTGCATCAGAGTTCGCTGCTGCATAACAACGGCACGGTGGGGCGGGGCAGTTCGGGGGTGGATCTGGCCACCATCCCCCTGCGGGCCATCGAACGGGTGGAGGTGCTGCGTGACGGCGCGGCGGCCCAGTATGGTTCCGACGCCATCGCCGGCATCATCAACATCATCCTCAAGGGCTACGGCCAGCGCAGCCAGGCCACCGTGACCTACGGGCGTACGGGCGAGGGCGACGGCATCACCCGGCAGGGCACCCTGTTCCATACGCTGCCCCTGGCGGGCGATGGTTTCATCAACCTCACCGCCGAATGGCGCGACCGGGGCGCCACCAACCGGGCCGGGCCGGACGCCAGTGATGGGGGCCGCATCAACACCCACTTTGGCGATGCCGACACCCAGGACGGCCTGTTCGCCCTCAATGCCGAGCTGCCCCGGGGCGACGCCACCCTTTACCTGCATGGCCTCTACGACCGGCGGCGCAGCAGCGCCGGCGCCTTCTACCGCACGGCAGGCGACGCCCGCAACATCGCGGCGATCTACCCGGATGGCTTCCTGCCGCGGATCGAACCGAAGATCCTCGACTTCTCGGCCACGGCCGGCGTGCGCGGCGTGCTCGATGGCGGCGCCCGCTGGGACCTCAGCTACACCCACGGGCACAACGACTACCACTTCTACGTCAACAACTCCCTCAACACCTCCCTTGGCCTGGCCACGCCCACGTCCTTCGACAGTGGCGCCACCCGCTACACCCAGCAGATCCTCAACGCCGATTTCAGCAAGAAGATCGGGCGTCACACCGTGGCCGGCGGCTACGAATTCCGCCAGGAGCACTACCGCATCATCAAGGGCGATGCGGCGTCCTACATGCTGGGTTCGGCCGACAACTTTGCCTACGGTGCCCAGGGCTTCCCGGGCTTCAGCCCGGAAAACGCCGTGTCGGCCAGCCGCCAGGCCCATTCCCTGTATGGCGACCTGAAATACAGCGCCACCGAGCGGCTGATGCTGGATGCGGCCGCCCGCGCCGAGCACTACAGCGACTTTGGCTCGGCCCTCAACGGCAAGCTGGCCCTGCGATACCGCGCCACCGACGACCTGCTCTTCCGCAGCAGCGTGAGCACCGGCTTCCGGGCGCCGTCCCTGTCCCAGAGCCATTTTTCGTACACCGGCACCTACCGCAACAGCAACGACGCCGCCGCCCAGTTCTGGGGCAATTTCGCCGTCGATCACCCGGTGGCCCGGGCGCTGGGTGCCACCGACCTCAAGCCCGAGAAGTCGCGCCACCTGACCCTGGGCATGGTCTTCCAGCCCTCGTCCCAGCTCACCGCCAGCGCCGATGTGTTCGTCACCGACATCCACGACCGCATCCTGCCCACCGGCTATATCTCGGCCTACAGCCTGTCGTCCCTCAGCCCCCAGGCCGCCG
Source organism: Zoogloea sp. (assembly GCF_044344315.1). Taxonomy (GTDB): domain Bacteria; phylum Pseudomonadota; class Gammaproteobacteria; order Burkholderiales; family Rhodocyclaceae; genus Zoogloea. The sequence continues at coordinate 43,196 of NZ_JBIJDC010000026.1, forward strand.
CCGTGCTGGCCCAGAACAACATCGACGGGGCGGTGTACTTCACCAACGCCATCGGCACCCGCACCCGGGGCGTCGATCTGCGCCTGGACTACAGCCGTGAGATGGACAAGGGCGCCCGCCTCAAGCTGGTGGCCGCCTACCAGCGCAGCCGCACCCGCATCACCGAGCTCAACCAGGCGCCGGAGGTGCTGGGTGTGAACATGACCGACCTGATCCTCGACCCCTTCACGCGGGTGCTGATCGAAGGCAGCCAGCCCGCCGACGCCATCAAGCTGTGGTCAAGATACAGCCACGGCAGCTATGACCTGGTCCTCAACCTCAACCGTTTCGGCAAGTTCCACAGCGTCAGCGCCTACGACCGAGTCACCTTCTCCGCCAAATGGACCCTGGATGCCGAGCTGTGCCTGCGTCTCGCCAAGGACGTGACCCTGGCCCTGGGGGGCGTCAACCTCTTCGACGTCCGCCCCGACAAATGGGGCCAGACCGACGACAGCCTGGTGGGCGCGGGCAAGGTGATCCAGTACTCCCAGTACGCCCCCTTCGGCTACAACGGGGCGTCCTATTACCTGCGCCTGGGGGTGAATTTCTAGAAGTAAAGAGGGCTGCGCGCCTTCTCCCGTGGAGTCGAATGAACCTGTTTCCTCGGTTGTCCTCCCCGAAGCAGACGCAAACCCTTTGCTGACGCGGGTTTGCTCTCCACTGGCCGGATCACCCGATGGTGAAGCTGAAGGGGTTTATGGGACGCGCTGAGGGCTGCTGGCGTGACTGTGGGGGCGACTTCAGTCGCCCGCGGACGTCGATCAAGGGTATGCCTGTGATCAAGGCGCGGATGGGCGACTGAAGTCGCCCCTACCAGTCGCCCACTGAGAGACCGCATGGACCGTCAGACAACGCGTCAAACGGAGGAAATCAGGATGAATTCGACCTCACGGGCCTTTATGCGGCAGCCTTGCGGCAGCCCGCATCCCGGAACGGCCCACGCAGCCGGATCCAGCCTTTGCCCGGCGATGTCTGGGCGCAGACGATCCGGCTGTTGAGCGTGCTCTGCCACAGGAACCACGGGGCCGGCTCGGCGCTGGCTGGTGGGCTGGGCAAAAGGCCGGAGAGCAGGAAGGCAGTGGCCAGCAGGGCTCGCCGGGCCTCCAGGAGCCGCTTCATTGGCTCAATGGCGACTGGGGCAGCCTGGCGTCACCGTAGGTCTTGAGAACCTGGGAGATCACCACCCGGTATCCGTCCAGCCAGTTCGCCTGACGCGCCTTGGCTTCAAGGTGTGTCGGGTGCTGGATGAGCGCCTGCAGCGCCTCCAGGCTGTCCCAGTAATACACATTGGAGATCAGCCCCGTGCTCGGGTTCTCCCAGCTTTCCTCCCCCAGGTAGCCGGGAATGTCCTTGGCCGCCTGGGCAATGGCCTCGTCCAGGCGGTAAAAGTCTTCGTCGTATTCCTTCTTGGCGAAGATGAAGGTGGATGAGTACATGGCGATGGTCGAGGACACTTTTGCCGGAATGGTAACGGTTAGGGTACCTGACATGAAACACGCTGGCGGCGTGACCGATATCGGACAGGACACCGCAAAGCGGCTATTTCGGCGCGCCTTCTTCCAGGCTCTTCAGATCATCGAGCGCGTAAAGGAAACCATGCATCGTGCCCTGCTGATGACTGGCTTCCTGGCATTCGGTATATCCATCGCGTGATCGCGGGTTCTCGTTGAGTGCTGCCTTGATGCCCGGCCCGGAGTGGAAAAGTTTGCCGGAGTAGTAGGCGGTGACATCCGGGGCCGGCTTCGCTTCCAAAATGGTTTCGACGCGCTTGTTCCACATGCTCATGTAGGTGTAGCGGAAACCTTCCCGGAAGTGCTCGAGGCTGCATACCGGCTTGAGATCCTTGCGCCTGAGATTGACCGTCGTGGTGAAGCCTGACGCATCTCCGATGGACACGGTTGGGCCCTGGTGAGGGATCAGCGGGGCACAGGCGGTGAAAAGTGTAAGCGCGGTGAGGGCGGGCAGCAGGGTGCGGGTCATGGCGGCGTGTCTGTCGGGAATGAGTGCGTGGAATATCTCGATGGATTATCCGGCAGACTTCCTTTACATGACAATGGAATTTTCAGCTTGGATCGCAAGCGTCAGCTTCGATGGTCTGAGGGGCTCGCTTTCGAAGGAAAGATCTCCCCCGTGTGGGCGAGCTCAACCCGATGCCGCCTCCACCGTCACCGCCACATCCCGCGGCGCCCCCTGATACGGCGCGCTGCTCACCAGGATCTGCGCCCCGGTTGCCGCATAGGCCTGGGCATTGCCCGCGTTCACGCCGCCGGCTACGGCGATCTGGCAGTGGCGGGTGCCGGCCCGGGCGACCACCTGGGCCACCACGTCTGGTGAGCACTTTTCCAACTGGATGACGTCGGCGCCGGCGTCCATCCACAGGGCCGCTTCGTCGGCGCTGGCCACTTCAACGACCACCTGGCGTTCGGGCCAGGCCTGTTTCAGGCGGGCGACGGCTTGATCGGGGGGCAGATCGCCGAGGAAGGCGCGGTGTTCGGCGAACACCAGCAGGGTGTCGGAGATGCCTAAGCGGTGGGGGGCGGCCCCGCCACAGAGGATGGCCTTGACCGACAGGGACTTGCTGCCGGGCAGGTGCTTGCGGGTGCACGCCACCCGCACCCGGGGGTTGCCCCGGCGGGCGGCAGAGAGCAGTTCGGCGGTGGCACTGGCGATGCCGCCGGCGTACTCCATCAGGGTCTGGGCGGGCTTCCACACCCGGTGCAGGTCGGCGGCGCGGCCGCTGAGGGTGAGGAGCAGGGTGCCGGGCTCCACCGCCGTGCCGCTGGGCACCACCTCGCCGTCGATCTTCAGGTCACGCAGTAGCCCCATGCGGGCGGCTTCTTCGCTGCCGCACACCACCTGGGCGTGGCGGGCGCGAAAGTGCATGCGGCCGGGCAGCGTGCTGATACCCAGGCCCCAGGACGTGGCGTCGCCCCAGGGGGCGTCGTCGGTCAGCAGGGCGTTGAGTTCGATGTCGGTGAGGGTGTAGGGGTTGGGCATTGCCATCTTTCCTGTCCTGCGTCGGTTGCTTTGCACGGCGCGCGCGGGGGCGCAGGGTGCGCCTACAGCATAGCCAGACTGGAAGGCGTGGCAAGGGCAATCCGCGTCGGGGGCAAGCCCCCTTGCCGGCCGGATTCAGCGTTCGAGGACGCGTAGGGCGAGGAGGGTGATGACGGCGAGGCTGAGGAGGGCACTCAGCCCCTGCCAGAACCTGACCGGATTGCGTTCGATCAGGGGCGGGTTGCGCTGATTCTGGAAAGCTTGGCCGGGGGTCTTGAGGTCGTGGATGAACTCGGAGATGACTTCCTGACGTTTGACCGGGCTGGGGTGGAGGGCCTTGGCGAGGACGGCGTCCACCCAGGCGGGCAGGTCGGGGCGGTGGTGGCGGGCGGGGATGTAGCGCAGGCTGCGCAGATCTTGCGGGCTGCGCACCCGGGCGGCGTCGAGGCCGTAGGGGAGCTGGCCGGTGAGGAGCTGGTAGGTGATGGCGGCCAGCGCGAAGAGCTCGCTGCGCGGGCTGCCGCCTTCGCCGAGCAGGTATTCGGGGGCGGTGTATTGCAGGGTGCCCGGCACGGCCAGGGTGTGGGCGTCGGGGTGGTATTCGGCCAGGCCGGCCACGTGGGCACTGGCCAGGTCGATGAGCCTGACCGTGCCCTGCTGGTCGATCATGACGTTCTCGGGGCGCAGGTCCTGGTGCAGCATCTCGCGCCGGTGCAGGGCCTGCAGGCCCTGGGCGAGCTGTTCAATGAGGGCGCGCACGCTGTCCAGGGAGGGCTGGGGGTTATCCACCCGCCACTGGGCCAGGGTCTGGCCGTCGATGTATTCCATGGCCACGAAGAGGTGGCTGCGCCGGCGCTCGCCGGCCCACGCCTTGACCACGTGGGGGCTGTCGATGCGCCGGGCCACCCACTCTTCCAGCACGAAGCGGTCGAGATAGTCCGGGTCCTGGGCCAGGTCGACGGACGGGGTCTTGATGACCACCTGTTGGCCGGTGGTGTCGTCCACGGCCAGGTGCAGGTGGCTGCGGGCGCTGACCTGCAGTTCCCGCAGCACGGTGAAGCCCTCGAAGTGCATGCGCGGGGCGAGGGTGGGGGGCAGCGTCAGGGCCTCCCGGCTCAGGCCGGGGTGGGGGGCGTCGCTGGCGGGCAGGGCGTCGATGCGCAGCAGCTGCAGGGTGGCGTCGTCGATGGAGCCACGGCTGCGGGCCAGGCCTGTCAGCTCGGCCGCGGCGGCGTCCAGGTCGGTGGGGTGCCGGCCCAGGGCGGCGTGGATGTCGTCCGCCTGCAGATGGGCGTAGGCGCCGTCGGTGGCCAGCAGGTAGCACTCGCCCACCTCGGCTTCCCAGCCACGGTAGTCGATCTCCACGTAAGGGCCGGCGCCCAGGGCCCGGCCCAGGTAGGACTCGGTGGAGGACAGGCGCACCCGGTGGTCGTCGGTGAGCTGTTCGAGGGCCTGGGGGTGCAGGCGGTAGATGCGCGAATCGCCCACATGCAGCAGGTGCAGGTCACGGCCCTTGAGGATCAGGGCGCTGAAGGTGCACACATAGCCCCGGTCCTTTTCGAAGCGCCCGTCGCCACCCATGGTCTGGGAATGCAGCCAGGCGTTGGTGGCGCCCAGCACCCGTTCGGCGGCACGGCGTACCGACCAGGCTTCCGAGGTGGCGTAATAGTCTTCGAGAAAGGAGCGGACGGCGGTCTGGCTGGCCAGCTGGCTGACCTGGCTGGAGCTGATGCCGTCGGCCAGGGCCAGGGCGATGCCCTTGCTGGCCAGTTGGTGCCCCCGCGGAAGGAGGGCGCCGTGGAAATCCTGGTTGGTGGCGTGGCCACCCGCCAGGGAGGCCTGGCCGAGGGTGACGCGCAAGCTGTTCTTCATCGACGGCGCACCACGCTGATGTGTAAGGGCGACTTGTAGGGGCGACTTCGGTCGGCCAACTCCCCGTTGATCACAGGCAAGCCGTTGACCAACGTCCGAGGGCGAATGAATTCGCCCCTACAGCAGAGCCTCAGGCGAGGCGGCGCTTGGGGGCCGTCTTGTAGTGGGTGGAGTAGAGGGTGGCGCCGACAAAGGTGAGGCCGCCTACCAGGTTGCCCAGTACGGTGGGGATCTCGTTCCAGATCAG
>NZ_JBIJDC010000113.1:0-15359 GCF_044344315.1 Zoogloea sp.
GGAAATCCGCTGCTGCAAGTGCGGCAAGAAGCTCGCTGAAGGCACCTACATCGAGCTGAGCATCAAGTGTGACAGGTGCAAGTTCATTAACAACCTGAAGGCCATGAGCCTCCCGACTGGAGACCGAAATGGCCAATCCGATCATCCCCTGGATGGGGGGCAAGCGGCGCCTCGCCGATAAGCTCATCCCGATGTTCCCTGCTCACGAGTGCTACGTGGAGCTCTTCGCCGGCGGCGCCGCCCTGTTCTTCCTGAAGGGGCATCAGCCGCAGTGCGAGGTACTCAACGACATCAACGGCGAGTTGATCAACCTCTACCGCGTGGTCCAGCACCACCTGGAGGAGTTTGTCCGGCAGTTCAAGTGGGCGATCTCGTCCCGGCAGGTCTTCAAGTGGATGCAGGACTCACCCACCGAGCCAATGACGGACATCCAGAGAGCCGCCCGCTTCTACTATCTCCAGCACCATGCGTTTGGAGGCAGGGTATCCGGCCAGACCTTCGGGACCGCGACGACAGGGCCAGCCATCAATCTGTGCCGCATTGAGGAGAGTCTCAGCGCGGCTCACCTGCGCCTGGCCGGGGTCTATGTCGAGCATCTTCCGTGGGATGAATGCCTGCGCCGCTATGACCGGCCTCACACGTTCTTCTATGCCGATCCTCCCTACTGGGAGACCGAAGGCTACGGCGTTGGATTCGAGTGGGATCAGTACGAGCTACTGGCGTCGCTGATGGCCAGTAGCAAGGGTAAGGTCATGTTCTCGATCAACGACCACCCGCGGATCAGGGAGCGCTTTTCCGAGTTTCACCTGCATGAGGTCGACATTAGGTACAGCAACGGTAACCAGGCCAACGGAGCGCCGAAGATCAGTAGGGAGTTGGTGATAACCAACTGGGACGCAAGCAACGAAGGTGGCCTGTTCTAAAGCATGGTGGAGGGCTACACTGGCTGTAATTATTTACAGTTCTAGCCTGCCATGTATCCATTTACAACGTACTTTTTCCGGGTCCGCAACAAGGCTGGTGCGGACCCCGGCCGTCCGCGCGGAAAGACCTTCACAACGCTCTACCGTTTGACCGAAGCAGAGGCCCGCGAGCGCTACGAGGTAGTCGAGCGGCTCGACTGGTCTGCCCAGATAATCACCGGCCCCGCACCCCACACCAGCGCCTTCCTAACCCCACCCCGTCGCTCAACGTTACAGGACGACGATATCCCCGATCTTGATCTGGATTTGTAACGCGCCGCGTTGCCAAATATCCCGCAAATCTGTGCCAAATGTCCCGCGCGCTTACATGTCACCCCAGCAGCGCCTGCTCGGCCAGGCCTCCAACGGCGACGTGGTGACGGTGAACCTGGCCCGGGACTACCAGGCCACCAGCGCCGTGGAGGAGGACACCCAGGACGGCGACCGCCAGACCCGCCGCAGCCACCGCCTCAGCCTGTCCGCCAGCACCCCGGACGCCACTTACGCCCGCATCGACATGTGGGTGGACGCGGCCAGCGCCCGCCCCCTCAAGGCACGCTTCTATTCGGAAAGCGGCAAGCTCCTGAAGACCGCCTACTACCGGCGCTACCAGACCGTATTCGGCATCCAGCGCCCCACCGAGACGGTGATCATCGACGGCCTGGAACCCGACTGGGTCACGGTGATGCGCTACAGCGACTGGGTGAAGCGCGAGGTGCCCGAGACCTGGCTGCAGCGGGACTACCTGCCCCGCTTCAAGCCCGAATGAGGCTGTTTTCCTCAGTTCGACGCGTCGTCGGAGGGTCGATGTGGCCTCTTCCGTCGGCGCGACCTGTAGGGGCGACTTCAGTCGCCCATCGCGCATCGATCACCGGCATGCCCTTGATCGCAGTCCGCGGGCGACTGAAGTCGCCCCCACAGACCTCTCCGCCCACCCTCGGGCTGGCCGTAGTCCTACTGCTGGCTGCCAGCCCCCTGGCCGCCCAGGATGCCGACCTGGACGCCCTGCGCCTCGCCGACGCCGCACCCGATGAAGTACAGGCCCCCAGTGACTGGCGGCGCTTTGTGGAACTGGGCCTGGGGGGCAGCCAGCCCCGCGGTGGCGGCGACACCCGGAGCAACCGCCGCCTGTCCCTGGACATCCAGTACGACCACGCCCTGAACCGCGACTGGCGCGTCCTGGTGGCCAACCGCCTGGACCTCAGCCAGCCCGCCCTGCGGGGCAGCGAGGAGGCCATCAACACCCTCAAGGAAGCCTACCTGAGCGGGCGCCTGCAGCCCGACACCCTGATCGACCTGGGGCGCATCAACGTGCGCAACGGCGTGGCCCTGGGCTACAACCCCACCGACTATTTCCGCACCGGTGCCGTTCGCGCCGCCGTATCCGTCAGCCCCGCCAGCCTCAAGGAGAACCGCCAGGGCAGCGTGATGCTGCGGGGCCAGCACCTGTGGGAGGGCGGCTCCCTGAGCATGCTGCTCTCGCCAGGCCTGGCGCGCCAACCCGAGCCGGAAGGCCTCAACCCCGACCTGGGCGCCACCAACCGGCAGCACCGCGGCCTGCTGACCCTGAGCCAGAAGGTGGCCGGCTTCACACCCCAGCTGCTGGTGTACCAGGAGGAAGGCCGACCCACCCAGTTCGGTTTCAACCTCACCGGCCTCGTCACCGATGCCACCGTGGCCTACCTGGAGAGTTCTGCCGGACGCAGCCCCGCGCAACTGAGCCAGGCCGCGCCGGCCTTCTCTCCCTGCCGCTGCAGCGACTGGCACAACCACGTGTCCGCCGGGCTTACCCATACCACCGCCGACAAACTCTCCCTGACGGCCGAATACCACCACAACGGCGGTGGCCTCGATGAAGCCGACTGGCGACGCCTGCGCCAGGGGCCCCTGCCCCTCTACGGCCTGTACCGCCAGTGGGCCGGGGGCTCCCAGGAGATGCCCACCCGGCGAGCCCTGTTCCTGTACGGCGTGTGGCAGGACGCGCTGCTTCCCCGCCTCGACCTGAGCGCCATGCACCACATGGACCTCATCGACTGGAGCCGCCGCAGCTGGCTGGAGGCGCGCTACCACGTGGACCGCCTCGAATACGCCGCCCAGTGGCTGCAGCACCGCGGCGCGCCCCTGAGTGTCTTCGGGGCGCTGCCCGAGGCGAGGAGCTGGCAGCTGAGCCTGCGTTACTTCTTCTAGCCCGCTGGTCTGATTGCCGTCAGTTATTTCTGTATTGACAGAAATAACTGACGGCGTACCATGCGCCCCATGGAACTGAAACCGATAGCCGAACGCTTTGTGCTCCACTGGGGCGAGATGGGGTCACGCTGGGGCGTCAACCGCACCGTGGCCCAGGTCCATGCCCTGCTCTACCTGGCAGGCCGCCCCATGGATGCCGAGGAGATCACCGAAACCCTCGGTGTGGCACGCTCCAATGTCAGCACCAGCCTCAAGGAGTTGCAGTCCTGGAACCTGGTGCGGGTGGTGCACCTCAAGGGCGAACGCCGCGACCACTTCGAGACCTCGGCCGACGTGTGGGAGCTGTTCAAGCTGATCGTCGCCGGCCGGCGCCAGCGGGAGATCGACCCGACCGCCACGGCCCTGCGGGAATGCCTGGCCAACCCGGCCATCACCGATGAAGAGGAAGGCACACGCCAGCGCATCGAGGACACCCTCAAGTTCATCGAGATCATGAGCAGCCTGGCCGACGAGATGCTCCGCTACAAACCCGAGACCCTGATGAAGACCCTGGGCGTCAGCGCCCGCATCAGTCAGGCCATTCGCCGGAAGGAATAGGCCCCCAACGGGCAGGACGGGCTTCGCCGCCCGTTTTTTTGGCCCTTTTATTTCTGTTTTTACAGAAAAGTCTGTCATAAAGGATTGAAAATGCGCGAAGCACAACGCCCTCCGCCCTCCCGCCCGGTGACGCCGCTGAAGGTCCTGGTCTGCGGCGCCTCGGGATTTCTTGGCCGGGCCATCTGCACCCGTCTGAGCCGGGCCGGACACCAGGTGATCCGGGGCGTGCGCCAGGCCCGCCGCCCGGACGACATGGCCATCGACTTCCGCACCGACACCACCGTGGATCACTGGCGCGGGCGCCTGGACGGCATCCAGGTGGTGGTGAACGCCGTCGGCATCATCGCCGAAACCCGCGACAGCCCCTTCGACGCCCTCCACCATCGTGGCCCTGCGGCCCTGTTCGCGGCCTGCGTCGAGGCCGGTGTGGCGCGGATCATCCAGATCTCGGCCCTGGGCGCCGACACCGGGACCTCCGCCTACTTCCGCAGCAAGCACGCCGCCGACCAGGCCCTGATGCGTCTGCCCATCGCCTGGCAGATCCTGCGCCCGTCCCTGGTCCATGGCAGCGACGGCGCCTCCGCCACCCTGCTCCGCCAGCTCGCCAGCCTGCCCCTGCTGCCCGTGCCGGCCCTCGGGTCGGCCCGCTTCCAGCCCGTGCAGGTGGACGATGTGGCCGAGGCCGTGCTCCGGGCCATGGACCCGCACCAACCCGCCGGCCAGCAGATTGATGTGGTCGGCGCGACCCAGGTCAGCTTCGGCCGCATGCTTGAGCACTACCGGCACGGCATGGGCCTGGCCCCCACCCGCCAGCTACCCGTGCCCGCGCCGGTGATGGCCCTGGCCGCCCGCCTGGGTGGTGCCATACCCGGCGTGCCGCTTAACCCGGACACCTGGCGCATGCTGCAGGCCGGCAACACTGGCGACCCGACCGCCCTGACCCGCCTGCTCGGGCGGCCGCCCCGGGGCATCGCCGGCTTCATCCCCCCTGCCCAGGCCGAGACCCTGCGCGGGCGCGCCCTGGCGGCCTGGCGCACACCGCTGCTGCGCTACACCCTTGCCTTCGTGTGGCTGGCGACCGCCTGGGTGAGCCTCGCCGTGCATCCCCGCGACGCCAGCCTGGCCTTGCTCGCCGGGGTGGGCCTTGAGGGCGCCGGCGCGGTCGGCGCCTTGTACGCCGCTGTCGTCCTCGACCTGGCCATGGGCCTGGCCTGCCTGTTCCGCCCGAGCCGCCGCCTGTGGTGCCTGCAAGCCGCACTGGTGCTGGGCTACACGGCCATCATCGCCGTCGCCCTGCCGGCCTTCCTGTCCCACCCCTTCGGCCCGGTACTCAAGAACCTGCCCATCCTCGCCATCCTCCTCATCCTCATGTCGGAGCCGCAACCATGGACTACCTGAGCATCAAGACCCTGCACATCCTGTCGTCGGTGCTGATGGTGGGCACCGGCTTCGGCACCGCCTTCTACCTGTTCTTCGCCAACCGCTCGGGCTCGGTGGAGGCGATCGCCGTGGTCTCGCGCCTGGTGGTGAAGGCCGACTGGTGGTTCACCACCCCGGCGGTGATCATCCAGCCCCTCTCCGGCGCCTGGCTGATCCATCAGGCCGGCTATCCCCTGGATTCCCTGTGGATCCTCACCTCCCTCGGGCTGTATGCCCTGGCCGGGCTGTGCTGGCTGCCGGTGGTCTGGTACCAGATCCGCATGGGGAAGATGGCGGTGGCCGCCCACGCCGAAGGGCGGCCGCTGCCAGCCCGGTACTGGATCTACGCCCGCCGCTGGGAGCGGCTGGGCTACCCGGCCTTCTCGGCGATGGTGGTGGTGTACGTCCTGATGGTGTTCAAGCCCGTATGAAGGGCCGGACGGGCGCCTGGGGCATGCGTGGCCCGGGCGCGGTGACGTAGCGCCCGCGCCCGGCCTCCTTGGCCTCATACATGGCCCGGTCAGCGGCCAGCAGCACCGCTTCCGGTTCGTCGTCCGCCTCATTCAGGGCAATGCCGATGGACACACCCAGGGAGCACGAGACGCCCTGCAGCACCAGCGGCGGCGCGAGGGTGTCGATGCAGCGACTGGCCAGGGCCGCGATGTTCCCCTCCTCGTCCCGGGTCAGGTCGGTGACCAGCAGCACGAACTCGTCACCCCCCACCCGGGCCAGGGTGTCGCTCTGGCGCAGCACGCCGGACAGGCGGCGGGCCACTTCCACCAGGGCCTGGTCACCCACGCCATGCCCGAGGCTGTCGTTGATGGGCTTGAAGCCGTCCAGGTCCAGGTACAAGACAGCGATGCGCAGGCCGCTGCGGTGCGCCCGGGCCAGCCCCTGGCGCATCCGGTCGGCCAGCAAGGCGCGGTTGGGCAGGCCGGTGAGTTCGTCATGGTGGGCCATGCGCTCGAGCTTCACCTGGCTGCGGGTGAGCTTGTCGAGCAGCTGGTTGAAGGCGGTGGTCAGGCGCCCCACCTCGTCGTCGCGGACCACCGGCAGGGGGCGCAGGGGAATCTCGCCGTGGGTCATCCGGTCGGCCAGGGTGGCCGCATGCTTGAGAGGCCCGAGCATCATGCGGGCCATGAAGCCGACTACCAGGAACACCAGCAGCATGGCCGTGAAGCTGTGGCGGATCACCACGTCCTGGGCACGCCGGGCGGGGGAAAAGGCCTCGGCGGTGGGCATACGCGCCACCACGAACCACTCGGTGCCGGGCACGCTGACAATGCTCGACAGCTCCTCCACACCCTTCGCGTTGCGGGTGATGCCACTGCCCCGGAAACCCGCCATGGCCCGGTCATGGAGCAGATTGATGCCCGGGGCGGGGGTGGGCTTGAGCACCAGGTCCGGATCGCTCGCCGCAATGAAAAGCTTGTCGGCCGGCGAGATCAGCAGAAAGCCGCCGGTCTCGCCGATGCGGCCGTGGGTGATGCGGTCAAGGAAACCCGGCGCGCCCAGGGCTGTGATGCCAAGCAGCACCGCGCGCACACGGCCATCGGGAGTCTTCAGCGGCATGCCCATGGGCAGGATCGACTGCCGCGTGAACGCCCCCAGCCGGGGTCTGCCCAACCCGCCTTCACCCTGGGCGACGCGCATGAAATCGGGGCTGTTGGCGATGGATGAGCCGGCGCGGCCCGCCACCTTGGGATAGTCCGCCAGGACACGCCCGTGGGTGTCCACCACCAGCACGCCGAGGGAGAACACCGGATTCAGCTGGTAGCGCTCGCCCAGCCAGGCCTGCAGGGCGTCGGGCTGATCCAGCAGGGCCGGGGGCAGGGTCCGGGCAAGGCGCTCAAGGAGGCGCAGACGGTCCTGGATCCGGGCATCGATGTCCTGGGCCACCGCCTCCGCCATGGCGGTCTGCTGGGACGACACCAGCTCGGTCAGATCCTCGCGCAGGAAGCGCGCCTGGAAGTAATAGCGTGTGCCACCGCCGAGAATGACCAGCAGCAGGCCGAAAAGGACAAGACGGACGAGGAGGCTGTTGCCGAAGGGTTTCAGGTTCATGGGCCTGTCGGAGCGGCTCGGACCTGTACCGGGCGGCAGGCCAGGCCGGATGGTAGCGCCAATACCCCCTCGCCCCAAGGGGTCAACCCTGCAGGGGCGTTTCCGGCGAAACTGCGGCAATTGCCCCGCGAGACATGCCATGCCCCACCACGACACCCTTCCCGTTCCCGGCGGCGCGCCGATCAAGCTGTGGACCCGTGGCGTGCCGGTGGAGGATTCCGCCCGCCAGCAACTCATGAACACCGCCCGCCTGCCCTTCATCTACAAACATCTGGCGGTGATGCCGGACGTGCACCTGGGCAAGGGCTCGACCATCGGCAGCATCATCCCCACCATCGGCGCCATCATCCCGGCGGCGGTGGGGGTGGATATCGGCTGCGGCATGATCGCCGCACGCACCTCCCTGGTGGCCGCCGACCTGCCGGACTCCCTGCATCGCCTGCGCAGCGCCATCGAGGCCGCCGTGCCCCACGGCAAGACCTTCGGCAAGCGCGACAGCGGCGCCTGGAGCGAGGCCCCGGCGACCGTGGATGCCATGTGGCAGGCCCTGGCCCCAGGCTTCCGGCGCATCACCGACAAGCACCCGAAGCTGGCGCGCAGCAACAACCGCCTGCATCTGGGCACCCTGGGCACCGGCAACCATTTCATCGAGGTGTGCGTGGACGAGGCCGACGGGGTGTGGTTCATGCTCCACTCGGGCTCCCGCGGGGTGGGCAACGCCATCGGCAGCCTCTTCATTGAGCTGGCCCAGGCCGACATGCGCCAGCACCTGGCCAACCTGCCCGACCGCGACCTGGCCTACTTCACCGAGGGCAGCCGCCATTTCGACGACTACGTGGAGGCGGTCGGCTGGGCCCAGGACTACGCCCGACGCAACCGGGCGCTGATGATGGAGGCCGTGGTGGCCGCCACCCGCCGGGAGATCACCAAGCCCTTCAGTGCCGACGTGGAGGCGGTGAACTGCCACCACAACTATGTGCAGCGGGAGACCCACTTCGGCCGCGAAGTGCTGGTGACGCGCAAGGGGGCGGTGTCGGCCCAGCGGGGGCAGCTGGGCATCATTCCCGGCTCCATGGGCGCAAAGAGCTTCATCGTGCGCGGGCTCGGCCATGCGGAGGCCTTCTGCTCATGCAGCCACGGCGCCGGCCGGCGCATGAGCCGCACCCAGGCGAAGAAGCAGTTCAGCCTGGCCGACCAGGTGCGCGCCACCGCCGGCGTGGAGTGCCGCAAGGACGCCGACGTGATCGACGAGATCCCGATGGCCTACAAGGACATCGACGCGGTGATGGCCGCCCAGTCCGAGCTGGTGGAGATCGTCCACACCCTGCGCCAGGTGGTCTGCGTGAAGGGGTGAAGCGCAACGGGCGCCCCGGGTGCACCGAGGGTGGCTGGAGAGCCCGTGGGGGCGACTTCAGTCGCCCGCGGACTGCGGATCAAGGGCCTGCCTGTGATCGGCGCGTCTTGGGCGACTGAAGTCGCCCCTACAAATCGCCCCTACAGGAGAAGCAGCGTCGCCCCTGAAACGACGGCGCCCGGGTCTATTCGCCAGCGCTCAGGCGCCGAACAGGGCCGCCACTGCCGCCGGATTGGACGGGAAGTAGAAGTGCACGTAGGAGGCGGTGAGGCGACCAAGGCGGTAGATGGCCTCGCCCTCGCGGCCGGCCGGCGTCGTGGCACGGGCCAGGGGTGCCAGGGGCGTCTCGCTCTTCGAATAGTGGAAGGTGTGGCCGGTGAGGCGCCCTTCCGGCAGCTCGGCCACCTGGGTGCCGAGGGCGGCCAGGCGGGTTTGCATGCGGGTGTGGCCCGGCAGCAGCGCCGCGCCCGGATGGGCCGTGCCCTCCCGGTCGGTGAGGGTTTCGAACAAACTCATCATGCCGCCGCACTCGGCCAGCAGGGGCTTGCCGGCCGCCTGGTGGGCCTTCAGCCCGGCCTGCCAGCCGGCGTTGGCGGCCAGGGTTTCGGCGTGAAGCTCGGGGTAGCCGCCGGGCAGCCATAGGGCGTCGCAGTCGGGCACGGCCTCGCCGGCCAGGGGCGAGAAGAAGATCAGCTCGGCGCCGAGGGCCACCAGGGTGTCCAGGTTGGCCGGATAGATGAAGCCGAAGGCGGCATCCCGGGCGATGGCGATACGCCGCCCCTGCAGCAGCGGCGTTACGTGGGGCGCCGGCGCGTCGGGAAAGGCCACCGCCACCGGGCGGTCGGCGGCGGCGGTGCGCGCCAGGTGGTCGGCGAGGCGATCCAGGCGGGCGTCCAGATCGGCGATCTCGGCGGCCTGCAGCAGACCCAGGTGGCGCTCGGGCAGGGCGGCGTCGGCATCCCGCGGCAGGGCGCCATACCAGGCGATGCCGGGGCGCAGGCTGTCCTGCAGCAGGCGGGCGTGGCCTTCGCTGCCCACGTGGTTGGCGAGCACGCCCGAGAAGGGCAGGTCCGGCTGCCAGGTGGCGAGGCCATGGACCAGGGCGCCGAAGGTCTGAGCCATGGCCTTGGCGTCGATTACCGCCATCACCGGCACGCCGAAGAGGCGGGCGATGTCGGCCCCGGAGGGGCTGCCGTCAAACAGCCCCATCACCCCCTCGATGAGGATCAGGTCGGACCGGAGCGCCGCGGCGTGCAGGCGCCAGGCAGCATCGGCAGAGCCGCACATGCCCAGGTCCAGGTTGTAGACCGGCGCCCTGCTGGCCACCGCGTGGATCTGGGGGTCGAGGAAGTCCGGCCCACACTTGAAGACCGTCACGCGGCGCCCCTGGCGGGTGTGCAGGCGGGCCAGGGCGGCGGTGACGGTGGTCTTGCCCTGGCCGGAGGCCGGCGCAGCAACAAACAGGGCGGGGCACAGGGCGGGGTCGTGCAGGGGGCTATTCATCGGGGTGGAACCAGGCAAGGCGGGGCTGCAGGCTGACCACGTCGCCGACAATGGTCAGGGCCGGAGGCGTGATGCCGGCAGCCTTGACCGCGGCAGGCAGGCCGGCAAGATCGGAGGTGACGACCCGCTGCTCGCGGGTGGTGCCGCGCCGCACCACTGCCGCCGGCGTCGAGGCCGCCAGGCCGTGGGCGGTAAGCTGGGCACAGATCTCCGCCAGCTGGGTGATGCCCATGTAGAACACCAGGGTCTGACGCGGGCGGGCGAGCATGTTCCAGTCCAGGTCCACGGTACCGTCCTTGAGGTGGCCGGTGACGAAGATGCACGACTGGGCAAAATCCCGATGGGTCAGGGGGATGCCGGCGTAGGCGCCGATGCCCGCCGCGGCGGTGATGCCGGGGATGACCTCGAAGGGCACACCGGCCTTGACCAGCTCTTCCACCTCTTCGCCGCCTCGCCCGAAAATGAAGGGGTCGCCGCCCTTCAGGCGGACCACCCGGCGACCTTCGCCAGCCAGCCTCACCAGCAGCGCGTTGATGCCCTCCTGGGGCAAGGAATGGTTGAAGGCCTTCTTGCCCACGTAGATACGTTCGGTGGCTTCGGGCAGACAGGCCAGAATCTCCTTGCTGACCAGGTTGTCGTAAACCAGCACATCCGCCTCCAGCAGCAGGCGCGCGGCGCGCAGGGTGAGCAGCTCCGGGTCGCCGGGGCCGGCACCCACCAGGTAGACCCAGCCCGGCCTGGCCGGGGAACGTTCGCGGGGGAAGGAGGAATCGGGCACGTCAGCGCTCCAGCACGGAATGTTTCAGGATAGCGCCGGCTTGCACCACAGGGCCAGACGAACCGGCGCACTCGGCGCAAAGCGCAGGCGCCCGGCCACCGTCTCGCCCCGGGACAGGCTGAGCTCCTGCCACGCCGTGGCCGGCACCTGGCCGGCAAAGGCGAGGAGGTCGGCGCGGGCCTGGTCGTCCTCGGCGGTGGCCACCAGACGGCCACCGGGGGCGAGGCGCTCCCAGGCAGCGGCGAGCCACTCGGGCAGCCCCGCCGCCCCGCGGATGAACACCGCCTCAGGCATCGGCCACTCGCGACAGCGCTGGGGCGAGGCAGCGGGGATGGCCGAGAGGTTGTCGCCCACCCCGGCGCGGGCCATGCTCACGCCCAGCAGGGTCGGTTCGACGCCCACAGCGCGCACCCGGGCGGTGGGGACGGCGCGGGCCCATTCCAGAGCCAGGCTGGCTTCACCCTCGCTGATGGCCCAGCCGCTTTCCCAGGCGGCAGGCTGCAGCCAGGCCATGGCCAGGGCACGGGCGGCCAGGGGCAGCGCTGTACCGGCTTCGTCGCCGAAAGCGTCGTCGGACAGGCCGGGCAGCTCGGCAAAGACACCGGAGGACGGGCCGGTCGCCAGGATCAGCACCGCATGGGTGTCGAAGGCCTCACGCAGGTCCACCAGCTCGCTGGCCAGCCAGGCGCGGGCCTGCAGCCGGCCACTGGCAAACTCGCAGACCCACACGCGGGCGCCGCTAAAGCCGCTGTCCAGCAGCAGGCGGGCCACCGCCACCGGGGCAGCGGCATCGGCCAGGGGCAGGGCGAACAGGCAATGGGCGCGCAGCCGGCCGCGCAGGGCCGCCAGGGGCGCACGGCGCAGATCCACCACTGTGACCACCTCGGCCGACAGGCCCAGGGCGGCACAGGCGGCCTGCACGCGGCCCACGCCGGGCAGCACGCGCACATAAGCGGGGCCCAGGTCGGCCAGCAGTTCGAGGGCGGGGCCATCGCCCGCGCCATCACCGACCACCACCAACACACTGCCGGCGTGGCCAGCAGCACGCACATCCATGTGGGCGGAATCGGCGGCGCACAGCTGCTGGGGGGCCTCCAGGCCGAGGCCGGCGAGTCGGTCGAGGGCGTCGGCGGTGCCTAGGATCACCCGGGCTGCACGCAGGGTTTCAAGGGCCGCGGCGGACAGTACCGGCGGCAGCTCCAGGCCCAGGCTGACCACGGTCAGGGGCGGCAGGGGCTCGGGCGTGGCGGCAGGCTCTTCGGGTGTCGCGTCGACGGTGGCGTCCGCGTCGGCGTCGAACGGCACGAGGGCCTCGGACAGCGCCTCGGCGACGGGAGTCGTTTCGGGCTGCCCGGTCGCACCATCATCGGCCAGGCCCGACATCTCGATCTGCTCGCCGCGGGCAACTTCCCGCTCGGCGCCACCCTTGCCACGGCGGCGCTTGCGCTTGCGCCGGGGGCCGGCCGGGCCTTCGTTGTCAGCCGCGGTACCGGTCAGTTCGGACTGGGCTTCGTCGGCCTCGGTCTCGGCCTCGGTCTCGGCTGCAGGCGCTTCCGCCGCTTCGGCGACGATGGCGGCAAGCGGCTCGGGCTCCGGTTGAGGTACGGGGGCAATCTCGGCGAAGGCTTGCACGGCAGGCGCGGTAGGGAGGGGCGCCCGTTCCGGTGCCACCTCCGTCACGACCTCCGTCACGACCTCCGATGCGGCCTCAGGCGAGCCTTCAGTCAGCGCGAACAGATCGGCCGTGACCTCGCCGGACGGGGCTTCGGCCTTACTGGCCCGGGGCTTGCGCGGCGCACGACGGGGCTTGGGTTTGGCGTCGGTCGCGTCAGTATCGGGCGCCACCACCGGGGCTTCGGCCGGCGTGGCGACGCTCTTCTTTTTGCGCGGGCTGCGGGTAGGCGCCGTGCGCGTGGCGGGCGGGGCCACGTCGGTCAGGTCGGCCAGCGGGGCGGGATTCAGTTCGTCGCTCATGCTCGATCGGCCGCCGCTTGCGCGACCGGAAAAACGGGGGTCGCAGGATAGCACGAAGCCTTTTCAGGCCGCGGCCGGGAGACTCGACCCACCTCCGACCCTGCGCGTTTTTAGTATTTTTTTGATTCGGGCTCAAGTTCCTGTCGTTGCGCTCGAAATCCTGCAGGGCGCAGCACATCCGCCCTTGCTCGACAACAACATCCGGGAGACACCATGAAAACAAAGCACCTGCTCGCACTTGCAATTGCCCTGGCCACCACCGGCGCCGGGACAGCCCTGGCCGGCGACGACCACGGCGGCCCGGTCACGCCCAAGCCCTACACCGCGGGCGCCACCCTGACCAAGTCGGTCCAGGCCAGCATCACCCCCGACAAGGCCCTGGAGATCCTGAAGGCCGGAAACACGCGATTTGCGGCCAACAAGCCCCTCCGGCGCAACCTGAAGGCGCAGGTCCAGACAACGGCGCTGGGCCAGTTCCCGTTTGCCAGCGTGGTGGGCTGTCTCGACTCCCGTACTGGCCCGGAGCTGGTCTTCGATCAGGGAATCGGTGACATCTTCGTGGCCCGGGTGGCCGGCAACACGGTCAACGAGGACATCCTGGGCAGCCTGGAATACGCCTCCAAGGTGGCCGGCTCGCGCCTGGTGGTGGTGCTCGGCCACACCAGCTGCGGCGCCGTGAAGGGTGCCTGCGACGACGTGAAGATGGGTAACCTGACCGGCCTGCTGGGCAAGATCAAGCCGGCCGTCGCGGCGGCGTCGACCCCGGGCGAGCGCAACTCCCACAACCATGCCTTCGTGGGTGAAGTGACCGAACAGAACGTGAAGCAGGTGGTGCAGCGCATCCGCGACGAGAGCCCCGTGCTGAAGGCCCTGGAGGACGAAGGCAAGATCCGCATCGTCGGCGCCCTCTACGACACCAGCAATGGCAAGGTGATGTGGTACTGAACGCCGTCTGACCCAGCAAAAAGCACCAAGGCCCGCAACATGCGGGCCTTGGTGCTTTTGCGGACGACTGAAGGAGGCTTACAGCAACACGCGCTCGATGCCGCCCTGGTTGGCCTTGCCCACGTACTCGGACATCCAGTTGTCGCCAAGGATGTGCTTGGCCATCTCGACCACGATGTAGTCCGCATCCACGCCGCCCGCGTCGCCGGAATAGCGCGACAGGCCCTGCAGACAGCTCGGGCAGGAGGTGAGGATCTTCACCGGGGTGGCGGCGTCGGCGCCGCGGAGCTTCTCGGCACCCTTCTCGATCTCCTCCTGCTTGCGGAAGCGCACCTGGGTCGAAATATCCGGGCGGGACACGGCCAGGGTGCCGGATTCGCCGCAGCAGCGGTCAGACAGATCCACCCGCGTGCCCATCAGCTCGTTGGCCACCTTGATGCCGGAATGGACCTTCATCGGGGTGTGGCAGGGCTCGTGGTACATGTAGCGGGTGCCGGTGATGCCCTCCAGCTTGAGGCCCTTCTCCATCAGGTACTCGTGGATGTCGAGCAGCCGGCAGCCGGGGAAGATCTTCTCAAACTGGTACTTCTGCAGCTGATCCATGCAGGTGCCGCAGGACACGATCACCGTCTTGATGTCGAGATAGTTGAGCGTGTTGGCGACCCGGTGGAAAAGCACCCGGTTGTCGGTGGTGATCTTCTGGCCGGCATCCTCCTCGCCCGCGGCGGTCTGCGGGTAACCGCAGCACAGGTAGCCCGGCGGCAGCACGGTGGTGGCCCCCACCTGGTAGAGCATGGCCTGGGTGGCGAGGCCGACCTGGCTGAACAGGCGCTCGGAGCCGCAGCCCGGGAAGTAGAACACCGCCTCGGATTCGTCACGCCCGACCTTCGGGTTGCGGATCACCGGGACGATGGCATCGTCCTCGATATCCAGCAGCGCGCGGGACGTGCGCTTGGGCAGGCCGCCCGGCATGGGCTTGTTGATGAAGTGGATGATCTGGGCCTTGATGGCCGGCTTGCCCAGGGTGGCTGGCGGGTGCTGGACCTGGTCCTGGATCAGCCCGAGGCTCTTGCCGATGCGGTGGCCCAGGCGCTGGGCCTTGTAGCCCCAGCCGATCATGCCGGCACGGATCAGCTTGATGGTGGCCGGATCCTTGGCGGTGAGGAAGGCCATGGCCGCGGCCTTGCCGGGGTTGAAGGACTTCTTGCCCTGCTCGCGCAGCAGGTTGCGCATCTTGATCGACACGTCGCCGAAGTCGATGTCGACGGGGCAAGGCTTCTCGCACTTGTGGCACACGGTGCAATGGTCGGCCACGTCCTCGAACTCGGCCCAGTGGGCCAGGGACACGCCGCGGCGGGTCTGCTCCTCATACAGGAAGGCCTCGATCAGCAGCGAGGTGCTGAGGATCTTGTTGCGCGGGCTGTAGAGCAGGTTGGCGCGGGGCACGTGGGTGGAGCACACGGGCTTGCACTTGCCGCAGCGCAGGCAGTCCTTGATGTCATGGGAGATCTCGCCAATGGCGGTCTGCTCCATGATCAGGGATTCATGCCCCATCAGGTTGAAGCTGGGGGTGTAA
>NZ_JBIJDC010000114.1:0-15261 GCF_044344315.1 Zoogloea sp.
CACGGCCGACCACCGCGTGATCGACGGCGCCCTGGCGACCCGCTTCAACGTGTACCTCGCCCAACTGCTGGCCGACTTCCGTCGGGTCATGCTCTAAGGAGATCGCCATGAGCCTCGTAGAAGTCAAGGTTCCGGACATCGGCGATTTCACCGACGTGCCCGTCATCGAGCTGTTCGTGAAGGTTGGCGACAGCATCAAGGCCGAAGACGCGATTGCTACGCTCGAATCCGACAAGGCCACCATGGATGTGCCCTCGTCGGCCACCGGCGTGATCCGTGAAGTGAAGGTTGCCCTGGGTGACCGGGTTGGCGAAGGCAAGGTGCTGATCGTGGTGGAAACCGAGGGCGCGGGCGCCAGCCCGGCTCCGGCCGCCGCGGCAGCCCCGGCTGCAGCCCCTGCCGCTGCGCCGGTGGCGGCGCCGGCTGCCGCCAGCCACGGTGGCGCGGCCGACGTGGAGTACGACATGGTCGTGCTCGGCGCCGGCCCCGGCGGCTACTCCGCCGCCTTCCGTGCTGCTGACCTGGGTCTCAAGACCGCCATCATCGAGCGCTACGCCACCCTGGGCGGCGTGTGCCTGAACGTCGGCTGCATCCCCTCCAAGGCCCTGCTGCACGTGGCCGCGGTGATGGATGAGGCGGAGCACATGGGCGCTGCCGGCGTCAGCTTCGCCAAGCCCACCGTGGACGTGGACGTACTGCGCGCCCACAAGGAAAAGGTCGTCGGCAAGCTTACCGGTGGTCTGTCCGGCATGGCCAAGGGCCGCAAGGTGGACATCATCCGTGGCTACGGTCACTTCCTCGACCCGAACCACATCGAAGTCGAAGAAACCACCGGCACCAGCCAGGACAAGACCGGCGCGAAGAAGGTCGTGAAGTTCAAGCAGGCCATCATTGCCGCCGGCTCGGCGGCGGTGCATCTGCCCTTCATCCCCCGTGATCCGCGCATTGTCGATTCCACCGGCGCACTCGAACTGCGCTTCGTGCCCGGCAAGCTGCTGGTCATCGGCGGCGGCATCATCGGCCTGGAAATGGCCACCGTCTATTCCTCCCTCGGCGCCCGCGTCGATGTGGTGGAGATGATGGACGGCCTGATGCAGGGCCCCGACCGGGACGCCGTGAAGGTGTGGGAGAAGCAGAACACCCACCGCTTCGACAAGATCATGCTGAAGACCAAGACGGTCGGCGTGGATGCCCGGGAAGACGGCCTCTACGTCACCTTCGAGGGCGAAGGCGTTTCGCCGGAGCCGGTCAAGTACGACATGATCCTGCAGTCGGCGGGCCGTGCCCCCAACGGCAAGAAAATAGGCGCCGAGAAGGCGGGCGTCATCGTCACCGACCGGGGCTTCATCCCGGTGGATGCCCAGATGCGCACCAACGTGCCGAACATCTTCGCCATCGGCGACGTGGTCGGCCAGCCCATGCTGGCCCACAAGGCGGTGCATGAAGCCCACGTGGCCGCGGAAGTCGCCGCCGGGCACAAGGCCGCCTTTGACGCCACCGTGATCCCGGGCGTGGCCTACACCCATCCGGAAGTGGCATGGGTCGGCTACACCGAAGCCCAGGCCAAGGCCGAAGGCAAGAAGGTGGAAACCGCCAAGTTCCCGTGGGCTGCCAGCGGCCGCGCCATCGCCAACGGCGCCGACTACGGCTTCACCAAGCTGATCTTCGACGCCGAAACCCACCGGGTCATCGGCGGCACCATCGTCGGCCCGTCGGCGGGCGACATGATCGGAGAAGTGTGCCTGGCCATCGAGATGGGCGCGGATGCGGTGGATATTGGCAAGACCATCCACCCCCACCCGACCCTCGGCGAAACCGTCGGCATGGCGGCCGAAGTGGCTCACGGCAGCTGCACCGACGTGCCCCCGGCGCGCAAGAAGTAAGCACGTAAAGAACCCTGTTGTAGCGTTGTTTCAAGCGGCCTTCGGGCCGCTTTTTTTTGGACGGACGACGACAGATCCCGCACTCGGGACGCAGTACCGGGCTTACCCGAAACCGCTTCAACCGACTTTTCTCAGTTGTTCTCCCTGAAACTGAGATAAACCCAGATCCGACAGGGGCTTGGGTTCCCTGGCCGGCTCACCAGATGGGTGAAGCGAAAGGGGCTTTCCGGAGGCTTCGACGCTGGCTGTCGGATTACGTCAAACCGAGGAAACCAGATTCAAATCGTGGCCCGGTTCGCGATCACGCTCTGGATTTGATCGTTCAGGGACATCTCCCGCTTGCTCTTATCCCCCGCCGACAACCAGTGTGCCCACGAACTCGCCAGACGCGCCGTATCGCACCCCGGCACGGACATCCGCCACATTCGGGTACTGCGTGTAAGCCACGGCAATGGCCGGAACAGTGACCGTTGCCGAACCAGCCCGAGAGCCATCAACAACCGATGTCGCCGTCACCGTAATGGTCTGCACTGACCCCGTGGCAGCAGGTGCCGTGAACAGGCCGGACGAGTTGATCGTGCCCGCGCTCGCCGTCCAGGTGACCGCCTGCGACACACCCTCGGTCCCCCACACCGCAGCCTGCAGCGTGGTCTGCGCAGCGCCGGCAACAGATATTGTCGCAGGCGTCACGCTCACCCCGTAGACCTCATAGGTACCGCCGGTATCAAGGGTGCCCGTCAGCACCCCACCGATGGCTACACCGTTCTCGTAGAGCTGGAAGGTGAAGGTCTGAGGCTCGAACACCCCGGTGCCGTCGTAGTCCAGGGAGCCATCCTCATAGACGCGCAAAACCCCCTGGGCCGGCCAGGTGAGAATCCTGGCGCGGTAGAACTTGTTCGCGTCGGCGGGCAGCGACAGCGACGGGTAGATGATCGACGGCCCATGTTGTCCGGTGCTCGGGATGGCTGCGCCACGGACGCCAAGCTTCGGCGTCCCGCAGACACGGCGACCGGATGTGCTTACATTCAGGTCGCGCAACATTTAAGCCACCAGCCCTTCCTGGTAGAAGACCGCCGAGCCGGACTTGGCAAGCAGGATGCCAGCCCCTGCAGGCAGGCCCGTCACAAGCAACTGCCCCAGCGCGTCAGTGTTGCCCGTGCCCTCCACAAGGGTGGCGCCAGCGATTCCGCCCACCTGTCGGCCCGGCACCCAGGTCCAGGCAATGGAGGCATTGCCCAGCGCCATGCCCGCGTTGTTGATCATCCGGTCCGTCAGGAACTGCCCGGCCGCTGCGACAGCAGGCACGGTCAGCACAACTGAAGCCGAATAGGTGGGGTTGGCCTGGCTGGTGGCGGTCACCGTGTAGGTGGTGGCGCTGCCCGTGGCGGCAGGGGCTGTCCACACACCCGTCGCATTGACCGAACCACCGCTGACCACCCAGGTTACCGCCTGCGACGGGTTGCCAGTGCCTGCCACGTTCACGATGAGCTGCAACTGCTGACCACCCAGCACTTCGGCCTGCCGCGGAGTCACGCTGATACCGGTCACATTGACGGGCGTTACCGTCCCACCAGCAGGCACGCTAACGGTGATCGAGGCAGACTTCGTATTGTCCTCAACAGAGGTCGCGGTGACCGTGATTGTCTGGACGCTGGCGCTCGCAAACGGGGCAACGAATGCGCCGGTCGAGCTGTTGATTGTCCCGCTGCTTGCCGCCCAGGTGACGGCCTGCGACGGGTTGTTCGTTCCCTGCACGGTCGCCACAAACATACGACTCTCGGAACCCGTCATGGTGACATTGCCGCCCGTGATCACGACCCCCGTGACGGTTGGCGTCTGCCCCGCGCCGCCAGCCAACAGGCTGCTGGTATTCAAGCTGCCGGTGCCGTTGTGCAGTTCAAGGATCTCAGCGTCACTCAGCAGCTTGTTGAAGGTGATGATCCAGTAAAAGTCACCGCCACCCGGTGTTGCACCAGGAACCTGGCCGAAAGTCCCATAGGAAATGAATTTGGACTCGACCCACTCACCATTTCCCCTGGAATCCGGGTAAGGAGGGTTTGTGCGGTCGAGCACCCCATCAATGTAGCTCTTGACGATGACCCCAGTTGAATCAGCCCCTCCCAACGTGAAGGCCGCAGTAAATGCTGCCTTGAGGTGGACATCGGTCGCGGACATGGCCCAGACATGCCCGGTGGCGTTTTGATTGGGATAGATGCCAATAACACCACCGGAGTCCAGGCCGATAGTGCGCCCGGAAGACGACGCGTTATCCGCGAGCAATGCAGACGGGTAGTACGTAAAGCCTGGGGTAAAGGGATTTCCGAGAGCCAGAAAAATGGTCGAGTTCATCTTCCGCAGCCTGACAGGGCTGCTCAGCGTGGCTTTGGCACTGCCTTGATGCGTATTCAGGCGCACCGGATAGCCGTACTTTGACGTGGTGTTCGTAACGGAAAACCCGCCCCCCATCGTGAAGATGGTGTTCCCCTTATGATCCACCAATCGCTTGGTGACGGGATCAACGCCCACGATTGATTCAATGTAGGGGTAAAGCGGGTGGGAGGTATTGAGTGCCATTTTATTCCCCGGGCTAGATCAGTGGATTGCGCCAGCCGTGCGGCTTGAAAACCCACACATCGCCAATGGCAGGTGCTATTTCGTTGTCTGAAAGAAAGATGTACGCATCCAGCTTCTCGGACCGCTTGAATCTGCCGCAGATTGCCGCGCCCGTAACGGCGGTGGTCATATTGAACTCGGGCTGCGAGCCAACAGAGTAAATCTTCCTGACGTACCAATTCACATTGAAGGGAGCGGCCCTCGGCATGTGAATCTCATACAGGCCGGAGTTACGCAGATACACCACCAGACACTTCCTGAGCGCATCAAAAAGAAGGCCAACGGTGGTGCCATCAGCAATGGTGGCAGCCAGAAATTCCACCGCACCAGGGCCAACGATTGAGGCGTTCGGCACATCCACATAAGGATTGTTCTTGCCAAGGTTAGCCGTAGCCAGGTTGTAAAAGCCAAACTTGTGCCCGTGGATGGGCGACACGATCAACAGATTCCGCGTCGGATCGACGATGATGGGCGTATCAGTGCTGCCACCGTTGTTCCACCCACCAACCCACGAAAACTGGTCAAGCCTGTAATCTGTGGGGTTAATCACCCGACGCACGATGTAGTTGGCCGAAATGCAATAAAGCACATCCTCCCCATTCTCGACCACCGCATAAGCCGACCTGCCGTTATCAAGAATGTCGAAATCAGTGACCTTGTTCGGATGGTCCTTGTACCAGTTGCGCAGCGCCCACGCATTTGCGCCGATAAGGTTCACCCCTGCACTGCTTGTACCCGTCCGCTTGACGTTGGTGCCCGTCCCCGTACCCACACAACCCGTCCCCGCCTTGGTGAGATCAACTGTATAAGACGCCGCACGATGCATGATGCTGGGGTTGTTCTTGTCAAAGACGTTAGGCGGGTGTCCACTCGGATGACAGGCGCCAGACCCCACCCACCCACGGCGCTGCCTCTTCAGCCAATTCCATCCCGAATACGTGTGCATGCTCGGGGGAGCATCATTTCCCCACTCGTACTTGGTAACCGACTCGGAGAAGCCGTCGGCAGGAACGTGGTCTTTCATGAACACTTCATGAGCGTAGAACGCCAGCCTCCACTTTCGCGTGGCGGCATCCCAAATATACGAGTCAGTGGCTGACGTATTGGCATGCCCCCCGCCAAAAATGAACAACCGGCAGTTATCGTCATCCCACACATAGCCCGCCCACGCCAGGACAATGGAGTTGAGATTACCGGTAGTCTGTCCGGGGCCATCACCACCCAGGCCAGGATAGGTCACCCGAAAATCAACGGGCGACCATGCAGAGAAGTACGGATTGAGATTGGCCATTGACCACCGCCCCGCAGGGACGGACTCAATAAAATCAACCAAAGGCGCATATGCCGGTCGGGGTGGCATACCCGTCCGCAGCTTCTCCGAAGCCCCGGTGATCGTGACATTGCTTGGATTGGCCATACAAACCCCTCGCGAGCACACAATAGAAGCCGGACGCCGCTGAAATCCGCAACTTTCAGATCCGGCGCCCCATCCCGTGTAACTGACACCAGCCTACTGCACTATAGATCCCAACAAGATAACTGGTAGCCATTTGGCGCTCCTGTCGACGACGACGGGGACACGACCTTCTGTTGAGCTCACGCCAGCGCTTTCGCTGCATCGCATTGCTGCAAGGCAAGCTGAGCACAGCCTCCTCCTCGACGTAGCCCACCAGGCGCTGCGCCCTGCGGCGCGAGACAAGGCAATCGGCATCGCAGCCCCCTCTCCTGGCGGCCGCTCGAGGCATGGACCCGACCCTGCGGTCCGAACCGGGTTGCAAGTCAGGATCGCTACGTTGGTCATCGCACAGATTGCCCATCCCCGGAGGCGTAGCGTGCAGTTTCTGCCCTCGTCTTGAGGCGTGGCTTCCCGAACTGCACTGCAATCCGAGGACTGAAATGACCACTCCTAGCACCGCAGCACTTGCACCACGGGAGCGCGGATACGAACTCGCTCACAGCCAATCCGACAGCGCCCGTTCCGTCTCCAGCGCCGTCTCGTGGGGTGCCATCGCCGCTGGCGCCGCCGCCGGCGCTTCCCTGTCACTGATCCTGCAGATCCTCGGTGTCGGGCTCGGCCTATCGTCGGTATCGCCGTGGGCGCGGGAGGGCATCAGCGCCGCTGAGCTTTGGCGTACCCACCATCGTGTGGCTGACGCTCACCCAGTTGCTTTCGTCCGGGATGGATCATTCTGATTGCCTTGTTCGTGCATTGATTGCAAACCACCAACCCGCCAGATAACAAAGGAATTGCCATGAGCAATACGACCAAGACCGCCCCCGCCAAGTCCACCGTCGCCACCAAGGGCGCGATCGCCCTGCTGAAGGCAGACCATGCAACGGTCAGCGACTTGTTTGCAGAGTACGAAAAGGCGAACACCAGCAAGAAGAAAAAGGCGCTTGTCGCCGAGATCTGCAGTGAATTGAGCGTGCATATACAGATTGAAGAAGAGATCTTCTACCCGGCAGTCAAGGCAGCACTCAAGGACAAGCTGCTGGTGCCGGAAGCCACCGTCGAGCACGCCGGCATCAAGGACCTGATCGCACAGCTCGAAGGGGCCGAACCCGAAGGCGAGATGTATGACGCCAAGGTCAAGGTGCTCTCCGAATACGTCAAACACCACGTCGAGGAGGAGCATGACGAGATGTTCCCCAAGGTAAAGGCCTCCTCACTGGACCTGGTTGAACTCGGCGCCCAGATGGCGGCGCGCAAGGCGGATCTTCTCTCCGCCCCCAGTTGAAGGAAACACGACATGTCAAATCCGTGGCTGAAAAAGAACCCGTTCATGAGCATGTGGCTGAGCCAGGCCAACCGGATCGCCGGGATGATGCGCGGCCAGGCGGCCGCCCAGGCCAAGCGCCAGATCAATACCGCGGTGACCGAGGCCACCAACGAGAACCTGAAGGTACTGATCCGCGGCACAGCGCCGGCTTCGCGCAAGGCCAGAACAAAAAAATCATGAAAAGCAGCTACCCCGTCGCTGCCCGAAACCCTTCGCTGACCCTGATGGAGCCGTTTCGCGCCGTCATGGAGCTCGCCTTTCAACAATTCGCAGCGCCGCAACAGGCGGCCGCCGGTGACGGCCACCCCGTGATCATCTTCCCGGGCCTCGGCGCGGATGGCACGTCGGTGTCCATCCTGCGAGCCCGTTGCCAGGAACTGGGCTACGAGGCCTCGGATTGGGGTCAGGGCTTCAACACCGGGCCCAGGGGCGAACTTGATGCCTGGCTCGAAGCCCTTGCCGATCAGATCTCCAACCAGCTCGCGAAACACGAAAAGCCGGCGACCCTCATCGGCTGGAGCCTGGGTGGCCTGTACGCCCGCGAGCTGGGCAAGTTGCTTGCGCCCAGGCTGCGGCAGGTAATCACCATCGCCACGCCGTTCAACGGCGGCGCAGACGACAGCAGCATTGCCTGGCTGTCCAGCGTCCTCGGCGGCGGAGCGGCAAGCGTCGATCCGAGCTGGATTGAGCGCCTTCGCGTACCTCCTCCCATCCGCACGACGTCCATCTACAGCCGGACCGACGGAGTGGTCCCATGGGAAACCTGCCGCCACGACACCAGCTCCGGGCTCGTTCAGGACATCGAGGTGGACGGCAGCCATATGGGCATGGGCTGGAACCAGGAGGTATTGAAGATCGTCGCTGATCGGCTGGGCCCGGACCCTGGCCCTTGGCTGCCCGGCGTCGGCACGACCTGAGCCAGCTCAGCGTGGCGTGATTCTCATCCATACCGGCCACAGGCTTCATGTGCACGTGGCGACGATCAACCACACAGGATGACACCATGAAAAAGACTGCCCCCAATCCGACGGCCGCCGAAGCGCGGCCGACCCCGGCACCTGGCTTCGTGTCAGCCGCCTCGCTCGACTGGGCGCGCACCGACGCCACGGGCCAGGTGCTGACGACCAATCAGGGCGTCGCCGTCGGTGACAACCAGAATTCGCTGAAAGCCGGTCTGCGCGGGCCGACCCTGCTGGAAGACTTCATCCTGCGCGAGAAGATCACCCACTTCGACCACGAACGCATTCCGGAGCGCATCGTGCATGCCCGGGGTTCGGCCACCCACGGCTACTTCGAGGCCTACAAGCCGCTGACGGAATTCACCCTCGCGGCCGGGTCGCCTACGAGCCCAACTCGCTCGGCGGCGGCTGCCCGTTCCAGGCCGGGGCGGCGGGTTTCGTGTCTTTCCCGCAAGCCCTCGAAGGCGACAAGCTGCGTGGCAAGGCCGAGAAGTTTGCTGACCATTACACCCAGGCCACCCTGTTCTATGAGAGCCAGACCGAGGTCGATAAGGCCCACCTCATCGGCGGCTTCCGCTTTGAACTGAGCAAGCTCACCGTACCGGCCATCCGCGAACGCATGCTGGCCTCGCTGGTGAACGTGTCCGCCGACATGGCAGCAAGAATCGCCGCCGGGCTCGGCATGAAAGTGCCCGAGGCCATGCCCAGGGCCCTGCCGGAATGCACGCCCCCCGAAGTGACCCAGTCGCCCTCGCTGTCCCTGACGGCGTTGCCCGGCGACGGCGGCATCCGCAGCCGCAAGGTGGCGATTCTGGTCGCCGACGGCGTGCATGGCGCCTCCGTCGTCGCGCTTCAGGCTGCGCTGAACGCGGCCGGCGCGCTTGCCTGCATCATCGCGCCCCGACTCGGGCCGGTTCAGACCGCCGACGGTGAGTCGGTGGAAGCAAGCGGTACGCTGGAGAACTCATCGCCGGTTCTGTTCGACGCTCTCGTCATGCCTGAAGGCAGCGACGGGGTAACCCTGCTGGCCGGATGCGGGCAGACACTGGAGTTCCTGAACAACCAGTATCGTCACGGCAAGACCATCCTGGCCATCGGCGCGTCGAAGGCCCTGCTCGACAAGGCGGGGATCGCCAACACGCTGGCGTCGGGCAGACCCGATCCAGGCATCGTGCTGGCGGGCGTCGATGCACTTGAGAATGGTGCAGCAGCCTTCATTGCGGCAGCAGGTCAGCATCGTCACCCGACACGGGAAATCGACCCCCCGCAGATTTGAGCCCAAGCCCCCGCCCCGCGCGCATGTCGAGCGGGGCGGGGGCTTAGCGTGCCTCCAGGTTCGCGGCACCTGCGAGCCCCTCGCCGGACGCGTCGTTTAGCGCTATTTCGTGCGCAATTCGCACAATCTCCGCGGCAATCTCTTCGGGTGACAGAATCAAATCGATACAGCCGCTGGCAATCGCGCTTTTCGGCATGTCAGGCTGCGTCGCGGTAGCCGGCTTCTGGGCGAGCGTGATCCCGCCGATCTCCCTGATCTCGCACATTGCGTCGGCGCCGTCGCCGTCGAAGCCGGAGACAATCACCGCTATGAGCTTCCCGTCCCAGTTTTCGGCGAGGGAGCGCAGAAAGACCGTAATCACATCAGGCCAGCCCCGGGGCTTTGAAATGGGCGCGAGATGAAACCCCTCTCCTTCCACGTGCAGATCCCGATTGGCCGGAATGATGAAAACACGGTTGGGCTTGATCAACAGGTTCTCCGTGATCAGGTCGACGGGCATCGTGGTGAAGCGGGGCAAGACTTGATGGAGTTGGGTCGGCATCATCGTGATGTGATTCACAATGACGATGGCCACCCCCGTGTCGCACGGAAGGTTCTCCAGGAGGCGAATATAGGCATCAAGTCCGCCAGCGGAACCACCGATGCAGACAATTGGAAATTTATCCACCTGAGTTTCCTATCCGGGCTCGGTGGTGTCATTCGCCAGCCCGGACTGAACTCAGCCAGAACCATGAATAGATCTGCAATACGGCCATTCCCCATTTGAAATTGTCGATGCCGGGATAGCTCGTGGCAGCCATTAGTGATTCTGGCAGTTCATTGATTTCTCCTCACCGAGTGGTGTCGGCATGATCGGGGTAAGGCGCGACCGGCGCTGTATCGACGGGCTGACCGGACAACTGGGTGGCCAATCCATGGTTGATGTCGCGGTGATGGGCCTCGTCTGCGCGGACCACGCGCACCACGTCACGCAGCGTCGCATCGTCCGGCAGCTTCCAGTAACGTTTCGCGATGGCCGGAGCGGCAAGGTTGGGTGCTCGACCGGCGTCAATTTCCGCCAGGTACTGCGTGTAGCTGAGCACCGCCTCCTCCTCAAAGTAGCCCACCAGGCGGTGCGCCGTGCGGCGCGAGATGAGGTAGAGAAGGAAGAAGCCGAAATAGAAGGCCCATTGCGCAAGAAGAATCATGAGGCGCTCCAGCGCGGAGGGCCGGGCGACTTCGATGAAGGTCATGAGGTGCATACGCTCGTTCTCCGCCTCCTCCATCAGCGTGCGGATCCAGCCGTCATCGTCGACCATCCTGCGCAGACATTGCAGGTGGGTGACCATTGCGCCCACCATGCCCGGCACCGCCGCCACCGTTTCCAGCACGATCGCCCGGTGGCCATAGCGCTGTGCAAAGAAGCGGTCAGCAAAGAAACGCAGCAGCCGGGTCAGGCCCAGCGCGAAGCGGTCCGCCAGATCGCTCGGCTCACGATGCGGGCGTGGCGCAGCCGGCCTCTCCGTCCCTTCACTGGCGGCCAAGGCAGCGGAGCGCTGGGTCTCGTCTGTCGCAGTAACGTGGTTCATGGTGTATCCCGCGATTCGATCGATAGCAGGAGGCCGGCATCGGCACGACCCAAGCATGCGATGCCGGCATCCACGCCTCAGTCATTCAGGCGGGCGAATCCGTCAGCTTGAATACGTTGTGCCGTAATAGGTATGGAC
The DNA here is from genome assembly GCF_044344315.1 of Zoogloea sp. Taxonomy (GTDB): domain Bacteria; phylum Pseudomonadota; class Gammaproteobacteria; order Burkholderiales; family Rhodocyclaceae; genus Zoogloea. The sequence goes on from NZ_JBIJDC010000114.1 coordinate 11,218, forward strand.
ACTCTTTTCCCAAGTGGCATCAGCCATGTTGGGCCAGTTGTTGGTGTCGAACCCCGGCGCATTCTTCAAGCGATCTTCATCGGTATCCATAACCAGGCGCTTGTTTTGAGTATCGACCGTCAGCGCGCTCCATGGCACGGCAAAGAGCTTTTCGCCGACACTGAGGAAACCACCGAAAGACAGGACGGCGTAGCAGACCTTGCCGCTGTCGATGTCCATCATGAGCTCCTTGATGCTGCCCAGCTTTTCGCCCTTCGGGTTGTACACATCGTCACTGGCGAGCGAACTGGCGCTGAGGACGCGTGAGGCACTGCGGCCGGCATTGATTGCATCGACATTGATCGTATCGTTCATTTGGTGCTCCTGAATCGGGTTGAGAAGGCAGCGCCGAAATGCAGACCGGCAACTGGTCAGGAGAGATTAGGCCGGCCGCTGCCGCGAATCGGTGCGCTGGCGCCCATAGCGGACGGAGCTCGCCTGAAACAGAAACCTGGCCACGCGGATCAGCATCCGCAGCCGTAACTGAACGAATCGGCCCCCAACACTTTCCATGCCCCCTGGATATTCACCAGTGCCAGGCGGTACCAACGGTCGTCGGTGACCGACGGGCCACCCAGGTGGCCGGGGCCCTTGCCCTGCCCTTCCCAGACAGCAATATCCGGGGTGCCGTCACGGTCCAGGTCGTAGAGGAGATACACGCCCCGGACAAAGCCGGTGTCCTTGCGATCCAGCTTCATCGGCACTTCGTTGCGCGCCGCCGGGCCTGGCGGCATATCGACCGTGGTATGGAACGCGTAGAGGCTGCCGGCCGGGGCGTGATTCAGACGCCTGTTCTGGCGCCCGCCGCCTGGGAACTGGGTATCGAAGAAACGCCAGATGGCGGCATCGGCCTCACCGAAGCTGAAGCCCGGAACCCAGCCGGCGCACATGGGTTCATCGACGTCACGCCACAGGGTTTCGGTGCTGCGGAGATGGCTCTTGTCCACGCCCAGCCGGCCATCGCGGAACAGGCTCACGCGCGGTACCGCCCGCACCAACTGCTGGGTTCGGGCCTGCATGTCATACAGACCCGCGACGGCGCCCTCCTTGGCAGCCGGCCCCGGGCGCGGGGTGACCCGTTGCAGAAAGACGATGTCGAAGCGGCCGCTGACCTGCTCGGCCGTGGCGCCCGGCGGCGCAATCTCGGCCTCGCTGCGGAACAGGGACGGGGATACCGCGGGAAACTCCAGCGCCCGGACCAGCCGGATCACGCGGGCAGTGCCCCCCTCAGCGGAGATCGCATCATGCAGCGGCCCCCACAGGCCGAGCGCCCGCTGCAGTTCGTCCGCAACACCCTGCGTATGCAAGGCGCGCTGCGAGATTTCCGGGCTTGCCCCGGCCTGCCGCCCCGGTGCCTGCTTCCCGCCCCGATCCAGATCGAGATCCTGTGCGGCCTTGCGCTTGAGCTGGGCCCAGTCGGCATACGGAGCAGGCCTGGGCCCCTTCAGCCCCAGTGCAAGATGGGCCTTCATGCGCTCAAGTCCTTCGTCGCGAGGCCAGGGCCCTTCCGGTGGAATATCGGGGTGACGCTGCCGGAGCGACTCTGCGTAGCGCTCCAGCGCCGGCCAGCCAGGCGCCCGCCAGAAGGCCCGCTCCGGGTCATTCCCGGTCGGTGCTGCGGCGTGGGCGGCCAGTAACGGAAGCACCATGAGGGTGACACCGGCAATCCGGCAGGCCTTCCTCATGGCGTTTGGAAACAGGGTGTTCGCGACATTTGCTCAGTTCCTAGCCGACAGCTCTGCTCGCCAAGATACCAAAAACAAGGCGGCCCGATGGCCGCCCTGCTTCTGCCGGGGTCGCGCCGAAGCGCCTCAGATCGCCTTGAACAGCGGGCTGCGCACCTGCTGGGCGTCGGCGGCGGAGATGAACTTCTCTGTGTAGATGTCGCGCTCGAACAGGCGGCCCTGCATCAGGGTGGTGATGCAGGCCTCGATCATCAGCGGAGGGCCGCACAGGTAGGCCTTGTGGCCGCGGAAGTCGTTGTCGAAGGCCGCTTTGGCCGCCTCGTGGACGAAGCCGCGGAAGCCCTGCCAGTCCGAGTCCGCCGGTTCGTGGGACAAGGCCGGCACGTAGCGGAAGTTGGTGTGTTGTTCCGCCAGGGCCAGGAAGGCGTCGTGGTAGTACAGCTCGTCCCGCGAGCGCTGGCCGTAGATCAGGGTCACCGGCTTGTCGAAGCCCGCCTCCAGCAGATCGAGGATCATCGAACGCGGGCTGGACAGCCCCGAGCCGCCGGCCATGAACACCACCGGAACATCCGCCGACTTCTTGACGAAGAAGCGCCCGTAAGGGCCGGCGATGCGCACCCGGTCGCCGGCCTGCATCTTTTCATGGACGTGGGTGGTGCCCCGCCCGCCCGGCACGATGCGGATGTTGAGTTCCACCTCGCCGTCGGCCGAGGGCGGACTGGCGATGGAGAAGGCGCGGCTGCCGATGTCACCGGGCAGGACCAGGTTAACGTACTGCCCGGCCTGGAAGCGCATGCCGGCATCAAGCTTGATCCACACCCCCTTGATGCTCGGGGTGAGGCTTTCGATGCGTGTCACCACGCCGTCAAAATCCCGCACCGGCAGGTTCTCGGCGTCCGGGTCCTCGTCGATCTCGGCCTCGATGACCAGATCGCTCTGGGCGGTGGCACAGCAGGCCAGACACTTCTGCTCGTCCCGCTCGAAATCCATCAGGGCAAAGCTGGAGGCCTCGCCATGCTCCACCTCGCCATCCGTCACCTGCACCTTGCAGGTGGCGCACAGGCCATGACAGCAGGCATGGGGCAGATAGATGCCGGCGCGCAGGGCCGCGTCGAGGATGGTCTGCCCCTCTTCGATCTCGATGGTCTGGCCGAGGGGCTCAATGGTCAGCGCATAGCTCATCGCCCTGTCCTCAGGCGACGGCCGACAGGCTGTTGAGCCCCGGCGTGCGAAAGCGCAACTGGGTCTTGTGGGTGATGCCGTTGGCCTCGAGGCTGGCTGTGAAGTCGGGCACCCAGGGCTGGTTGGCCTTGAGCCACTCGACGCTGTGCCAGTCGATGGCGGCGGCATCCGGATCCGCTTGCACGAGCATGCTCAGCGGGCCATTGACCAGCTCGCCGAAGGGTGTTTCGGGCGGCACACACAGCAGGAAGGGCGCGGCGAAGAGCAGATGGCGATCCCAGCTGGCATAGACGATTTGTTTGCCATTGAAGTTGGCCACCAGGTCACGGGGGACGGCGGTGTATTCCTTGATTGCAGCTACAGCCATTTTGAGTCTCCTGATTTCTTGTATTGCGGCGTGCCGGGTTTGCAGACGCAACCTGTAGCAACCTGTAGGGGCGACTTCAGTCGCCCGCGGACGTCGATCAACGGCATGTCGGTGACCTGTGTGGAGATGGGCGACTGAAGTCGCCCCTACAAGTCGCCCCTACAAGTCGCCCGCCGTTATTACTGGTTGGTGGTGGCGAGGCCGCGCCAGGCTTCGAAGTTCTTCTGGTCTTCGGAGCCGGCGTAGTCGCCGTTGTCCTTGCCGTCGAGCAGGCTGACCCACTTCATCCACTCACCCAGGTCGCCGTTGATCGGGTCCTGGAAGAGCTGGGGCATGGGCAGCCAGGCCTGCACGTATTTCTCGGGCTCGTTCTCGAAGATGTGCTGGCAGCCGTCGGAGCAGAAGTGATAGGTCTCGCCTTCGTGGACCGTCTCCCGGTGGCAGGTCAGCGTGGGGTCGTCGGGCTCGGTGAACACGCAGGGTAGCTGGCAGGTCTGGCACAGCTTGGCGAGGCCGTAGTTCTTGAACTGCGCGCCGGCGTCGGCGAGCTTCTTGATGTGCTTCCAGCGCGGCCGGTAGTGCTTGTCGAAGGTGTCGGGGTACTTGGCCGACAGCCAGTTCATGTCGTCTTCGGACGGGATCCAGCTATGGAAGGCGGTACCGAAGCTCCACTGATACAGGCCCAGCATGAACTGGTGGGACATGTGGTCGATGGCCTTTTCGGCGTCGTCCCAGCCCCGGGGCGGCTTGATGCCGTAGCGGGCCAGATCC
>NZ_JBIJDC010000178.1:0-4496 GCF_044344315.1 Zoogloea sp.
GCCCATCCCGATGATCCGCGAGCTGGCCATCACCGCCTCGGTGGGCGTGGCCTACAAGATCGTCACCAACCTGATCATGCTGCCGGTGCTGGCCAGCTTCTTCAGTTTCGATGCAGCCTTCGTGGCCCGCGCCGGCAAGATGGAAGCCATGCGCAACCGCATGATGGCCAGCCTGGGCGTGCACATCGCCAACCCCCGCAACGCCTTGCTGGGCACCCTCGTCGGGCTGGTGCTGCTGGGCGTGGCGGTGTGGCAGAGCCAGGGCCGCCACGTGGGGCACGTGCTGCCGGGCGCCCCCGAGCTGCACAACGACTCCCGCTACAACCAGGACGTGGAGGCCGTGGTCAGCCGCTTCGGGCTGGGCCTGGACATGCTCACCGTGGTGGTGGAAACACCCAAGGACGGCTGCTACAAGCATGAGGTGATGGCCTACGTGGATCGCCTCACCTGGTACCTCACCAATGTGCCCGGTGTGCTCTCCGCCCAGTCCCTGCCGACCCTCACCAAGCTGGCGGCGTCGGGGGTCAATGAAGGCAACCCCAAGTGGGCCTCGCTGCCCCAGGAGGAGCTGACCCTCGGCGAAGCCGTGCGCCAGGTGCCCGAAGGCCTGCGCCTCTACAACGCCGAATGCACCCTGCTGCCGGTCAACCTCTACCTGGCCGACCACAAGGCCAGCACCATCAAGCAGGTGGTGGAGGCGGTCAAGGTGTACCGCGACGCCAACCCCTTCCCCGGGGTGACGGTGCGCCTGGCCAGCGGCAACGCCGGCGTGCAGGCCGCCACCAACGAGGTGGTGGAGCACTCCGAGCTGCCGATGATGCTCTATGTGTACGCCACCATCCTGATCCTGGTGTTCCTGGTGTATCGCGACTGGCGCGCCATGATCGCCTGCTGCGTGCCCCTCACCCTGGCCACCTTCCTCGGTTACTGGTTCATGAAGTCGCTGGACATCGGCCTCACCGTGGCGACGCTGCCGGTGATGGTGCTGGCGGTGGGCATCGGCGTGGATTACGCCTTCTACATCTACAACCGCCTGCAGATGCACCTGTCCCACGGCGAGGACATCGTCACCGCCTTCAAGCAGGCCCTGCGCGAGGTGGGCGTGGCCACCTGGTCCTTCTCGGCCCTCAAGTTCCAGGCCGACATGGGCATGCTGCTGACCTTCATGTTCATGGTGAACATGATCATGGCCATCACCCTGCTGCCGGCCCTGGCGGTGATGATCGACGTCCTGATCCCCCGGCGCGGCCCCGTGCGTGCGCCGCTGATGATGCACTGATGGAGACCCCGTCCATGAAACTGAAAGTGACAGCAAGCCTTGCCCTGGTGGCCACCCTGGCCGCCGGCGTGGTGATGGCGACGGCCGGTGGCAGCACCGCACCGGCCGGCGAGGCCCCGGCCATGCAGGCCCGCCTGGCCACCCGCGCCGGTCTGGTGGCGGTGGCCACCGCCGGCCCCGCCCTGGTAGCGGTGGGCGATTTTGGCACCGTGGTGCGCTCGGTGGATGGGGGCCAGACCTGGACCCAGGCCCGCAGCGTGCCGGTGAGCGGCCTGCTCACCGCGGTGAGCTTTGCCGACGCGCGCACAGGCTGGGCGGTGGGCCACGGGGGCGTCATCCTGGCCACCACCGACGGCGGCGACACCTGGCAGATCCAGCACGAGGCCGAAGGCCGGCCGGTGCTGCTGGGGGTGCATTTCAGCGACGCCGAACACGGCTACGTGGTCGGCGCCTACGGCACGGCCCTGCGCACCACCGACGGCGGCAAGACCTGGGCGCCGATGGCGGTGGGGCAGGGGCGGGATGCCGACCTGCACCTCAACCACGTTTTCCCCGGCGCAGAGGGTGCCCTGTTTGCTGCCGGCGAGAGCGGCGCAGCCTTCGCCTCGCAGGATGGGGGCGAGCACTGGACGCGTCTCGACACGGGCGTGACCGGCTCCCTGTGGTCCGGCCTGCAGCGTCGTGACGGCCGTCTGCTGCTGCTGGGCATGAGCGGGCGGGTGCTGGAGAGCAACGATGGGGGCAAGCACTGGAAGGCCCTCGACACCGGCACCAGCCAGGCCCTGACCGGCGGCGTCGAGGGGGCCGATGGCGAGCTGGTGCTGGTGGGAACGGGCGGGGCCGTGGTGACGTCGAAGGACGGGCAGCTCGTCACGCGCATCCGCGAGGACCGCCAGAACCTGGCCGCCGTGGCGGCCGTTTCCGAGGGCGGCAAGGCCCTGGTGCTGCTCGCCCAGAACGGCGTGCTGCGCGAAACCGCAGCGAAATAGCCGCAGCCAAATGACATCGAGGACAACACCATGCTGGAAAGACTGATCGGCCTGCTCCGCGGCGAAGTGCAGGCGGAGGCGGCCGAGCGCGGCCCCTTCGAACGGCGCCTGATCGCCGTGGCGGCCCTGCTGCTGGAAACCATGTACGTGGACCGGGTGGCGTCCGAGGCCGAACACCAGGCCGTGAAGCGCCTGCTGATGGCGCGCTTCCACCTCCCCCCCGACCGGGTCGAGGAGCTGGTGGGGATTGCCGAGGTGCGCTACGCCGAAGCCCTGGACGACTGGGAGTTTGCCGAGGCGGTGCGGGTCGGCTTCGGACCGGGCGAGCGTCAGGAGATCCTCACCATGCTCTGGGAGGTGGCCTATGCCGACGGCCTGGAGAAGCTTGAAGGCACGCTGATGCGCCGCCTGGCGCGGCAGCTGGATCTGGGCGACGGCGCCGCCGAGATTGCCCGCGCTACCGCGGGTTCCCGCGCCGGCATCCTGCGCGGCACGCCCGGCGACACCTGAATTGAATTCGTTTTACCCCCACTACAAGACCGAAGAAGAGGAGACATAGATGAAGAAACTGCATGGCATCGAACTGGGCGCGGGTACCGCGGCCTTCCTGGACGCCCCCCAGCGCATGATGATCGGGGGGCAGCGGGTGGAGGCGGTGAGCGGTGAAACCCTGCCGGTGATCGACCCGGCCAGCGGCGAGGTGTTCTGCCGCGTGCCGGCCGGCGACGCGGCCGACATCGACCGGGCCGTGGCCGCCGCCCGCCACGCCTTCGAGGCGGGCGAGTGGTCGCGCATGCGTCCGGTGGATCGGGAGCGCCTGCTGCTGCGCCTGGCAGATCTGCTGGAGGCCAACGCCCAGGAGATGGCCGAGCTGGAAGCCATCGACAACGGTAAGCCGGTGACCATGGCACGCCATGTGGACGTGGCCCTGTCCATCGACTTCCTGCGCTACATGGCCGGCTGGGCCACCAAGATCGAAGGTTCCACCATGGAGGTGTCGGTGCCCCTGGTGCGCGACCGGGAGTTCTTTGGCTTTACCCGGCGCGAGCCGGTGGGCGTGGTGGGGGCCATCATCCCGTGGAACTTCCCGCTGCTGATGGCCGCCTGGAAAGTGGGGCCGGCCCTGGCGTCGGGCTGCACCATGGTGCTCAAACCGGCCGAGGAGACCCCGCTGACGGCCCTGCGCTTTGCCGAGCTGGTGCAGGAAGCCGGCTACCCGCCGGGCGTGCTCAACGTGGTCACCGGCCTTGGCCATACGGCAGGCGCTGCGCTGGCTTCCCACAAGGGCATCGAGAAGGTGGCCTTCACCGGCTCCACCGAGATCGGCAAGCTGGTGGGCAAGGCGGCCCTCGACAACATGACCCGGGTGTCCCTGGAGCTGGGGGGCAAGAGCCCGGTGATCGTGCTCGACGACGCCGATCCTGCGGTGGCGGCCGCCGGGGCGGCCCAGGCGATCTTCTTCAACCAGGGCCAGGTGTGCACGGCGGGCTCGCGCCTCTACGTGCATCGCAGCCGTTTCGATGAAGTGGTGGAGCAGCTCTCGGGCATCGCCGCGGGCATGAAGATCGGTCCGGGCATCGATCCGGGCACCCAGATCGGCCCGCTGGTATCGGCCGTGCAGCAGCAGCGCGTACTGGGCTACATCGACAGCGGCCTGGGCGAGGGCGCGCGGGCGGCGGCGGGTGGCACGGCGGCTGATGGCATGGGCTACTTCGTCAGGCCGACCGTGCTGGTGGATACCCGCGACGACATGCGCGTGGTGCGGGAGGAGATCTTCGGGCCGGTGGTGGTGGCCATGCCCTACGCCGATCTGGACGAAGTGGCCCGTCGCGCCAACGACACCCCCTACGGTCTGGCGGCCAGCATCTGGTCCAATGACCTGTCGCGGGTGCATCGCCTGATCCCCAAGATCAAGGCGGGCACCGTCTGGGTGAACTGCCACAACATCCTCGATAACGCGATGCCCTTCGGCGGCTACAAGCAGTCGGGCATCGGGCGCGAGATGGGGCGTGCGGTGTTGGATCTGTATACCGAGTCCAAGTCGGTGGTGATGATGCTGTAGGGGGGGAGGGCCACCCTGTGGGGTCGAAGTCATTCGACCTTCGGGGTTGAGCCTTTACTGGTCGGCTTTCCCGTGCTTGGCGTGACGTTGGCCGGGTCTCGCCCCGGCGGGCGACCTTCTTCTTTGTTGTACGACAAAGAAGAAGGCAAGAAAGCGTACCCCGCTG
>NZ_JBIJDC010000116.1:0-15009 GCF_044344315.1 Zoogloea sp.
ACCGGGGTGGCCGGGTCGCCTTTCTTGCCTTCTTCTTTGGCGAAGCAAAGAAGAAGGTCGCCCGCCGGGGCGAATTCCCGGCCAATGTAACGCCAAGCAACGGAAAGCCCGTAAGCAAGAGCTCAAGCCTTACCTGCCGGGGCGAAAACGCTTTCCACAAACGCGAGCATAGCCAATGAACTCGACCCCACGGGCCCTCCAATCAGCCCCGGAGGCAACTTCGAATGGCCCAATCAAGTGATCGGGCCCTGGCCGCTCAGAGCCCGAGCTCGCCCCACATGGCGTCCACCCGTTTCTTCACATCCGCGTCCATGACGATGGGCGTACCCCACTCGCGCTGGGTCTCGCCCGGCCATTTGTTGGTGGCGTCGAGGCCCATCTTCGAGCCCAGACCGGCCACCGGACTGGCGAAATCCAGGTAGTCGATGGGGGTGTTGTCCACCAGGGTGGTGTCGCGGGTGGCGTCCATGCGGGTGGTCAGGGCCCAGATCACTTCCTTCCAGTCGCGGATGTTCACGTCGTCATCCACCACGATGATGAACTTGGTGTACATGAACTGGCGCAGGAAGCTCCAGATGCCGAACATCACGCGTTTAGCGTGCCCCGGATACTGCTTCTTGATGCTCACCACAGCCAGTCGATAGGAGCAGCCCTCGGGGGGCAGGTAGAAGTCGACGATCTCGGTGAACTGCTTCTGCAGCAGGGGCACGAAGACTTCGTTGAGGGCCACGCCGAGCATGGCCGGTTCGTCGGGCGGCTTGCCGGTGTAGGTGCTGTGGTAGATCGGATCGGGCCGGCTGGTGATGCGCTCGATGGTGAACACCGGAAACTGCGACTGCTCGTTGTAGTAGCCAGTGTGGTCGCCATAAGGCCCCTCCAGGGCCATTTCGCCCGGATGGATCACGCCCTCGAGCACGATCTCGGCCGACGCCGGCACCTGCAGATCGGAGCCGAGGCACTTGACCAGCTCGGTCTTGGCGCCGCGCAACAGGCCGGCAAACTGGTATTCGGAGAGGGAGTCAGGTACCGGCGTAACGGCACCGAGGATGGTGGCTGGGTCGCAGCCCAGCACCACCGCCACCGGGAAGGGCTTGCCCGGGTTGGCCTTCTGGAACTCGAGAAAATCCAGCGCACCGCCCCGGTGGGCCAGCCAACGCATGATCACCTTGTTGGGGCCGAGCACCTGCTGGCGGTAGATGCCCAGGTTCTGACGGGTCTTGGTGGGCCCGCGGGTCACCACCAGCCCCCAGGTGATCAGGGGTGCCACGTCGCCGGGCCAGCAGTGCTGGATGGGCAGACTGGCCAGATCCACGTCCTTGCCCTCCTTTACCACCTGCTGGCACGGGGCCGACGACACCACCTTGGGCGACATGTTGAGCACCTGGCGGAACACCGGCAGCTTGTCCCAGGCATCCTTCAGCCCCTTGGGCGGCTCCGGCTCCTTGAGGAAGGCCAGCAGCTTGCCCACCTCGCGCAGAGCGCCCTGCCAGTCGTCACCGCTCACCCCCATGCCCAGCGCCACCCGCTGCGGGGTACCGAAGAGGTTGGCCAGTACGGGCACGGAATGCCCCTTGGGCCGCTCGAAGAGAATCGCCGGGCCGCCGGCACGCAGCACCCGGTCGCAGATCTCGGTCATTTCCAGGTGAGGGTCGACCTCGACGGAAATCCGTTTGAGCTGGCCCAGACGTTCCAGTTGGAAGATGAAGTCACGCAGGTCTGTATAGCGCATGGGGCGACGAATTGAGTGAATCGAATGGATGAAAAGGAAAGGGCTGCAAAGCAGCCCCGTACCTTACCTGAATCCGGCCCGCCGCAACCCGGCAGGCCCCGGTCTCAGTCGAGAAGTGCGTTGATGGCCTTGATATCGTCCTCCACCAGGGAGCCCGCAGCCGCCTTGAGCTTGAGCTGGGCCATCAGCGTGTCGTAGCGGGCCTTGGCGAGCTTCTGGCGGGTGTCGTAGAGCTGGCTCTGGGCATTGAGCACGTCGATGTTGATGCGCACGCCCACATCGTAGCCGAGCTTGTTGGCGTCCAGGGCCGAGGCCGAGGACACCTGGGCGGCCTCGAAGGCCTTCACCTGGGCCAGCCCGCTGGTGACGCCGAGGTAGGCCTGGCGAGCATTCTGGGCCGAAGTACGGCGGGCGTTGTCGAGATCAGCCGCGGCCTTGTCGCGCAGGGCCGCAGCCTCGCGCACCCTGGAGCTGACGGCGCCGCCCTGGAAGACAGGCATGTTCAGTTGCAGCCCCACGACGGCAGAACGGGTGTCGGTATTGATGAAGTTGGCCAGGGCATTGGCCGTGGCACTGTTGCCATAGGAGGCCACCACATCGACGGTGGGCAGATGCCCGGCGCGGTTGCGTTCGACCTCGCGGCCGGCAATTTCGCCGGCAATCTGGGCGGCCTGCACCGACAGGTTGCTGCCCTCCGCGGCGCTCACCCAGGACTGGATGTCGGCCGGCTCGGGACGGCTCAGGGCCACGCCCTTGCGCAAGCCCTTGAGCGCATCCGGCTCCTTGCCCGTGAGCACCAGCAGGGCGTGGCGCTTGACGGCCAGATCGCTCTCGGCGGCAATCATCTGGGCCGACGACAGATCGGCGCGGGACTGCGCCTCATGCACATCGGTGATGGTAACGGTGCCGACCTCGAAACTCTTCTTCGCCAGAGCCAGCTGCTGGGTGTTGGCCTCATAGAGGGCGCTGACAGCGGCCAGGGTGTCCTGGGCGCCCAGCACGTCGAAATAGGCCTGGGCGGCGCGCAGGGTCAGGTCCTGCCGAGCCAGCTGATACTGGGCTTCGGACAGCGTGGTCTGCAGCTCGCCCTGCTTGTACTGGACCCAGTTCTGCCAGCGGAACAGGGGCTGGGTGAGCTGGGCCTGCCAGCCATTGCTGTTGTAGCCACGGGAAACGTCGGGGTTGAGGTGCTTGAGGGTGAGGTCGTTCCAGGTGGTGTTGCCCGTCACGGACAAGGAAGGCAGCAGCAGCGCCCGGCCCTGGGGCAGCTTCTCGAGACCGGCCTCGCGGGAGGCCCGGGCCGAGGCCAGGGCCGCATCGTAGGCCAAGGCATCGCGGTAAACCTGCTCCAGGTCTGCCGCCATCGCGCCCACTGCCGTCAGGCCCGCAACCAATCCCAGTACAAGCGCCACAGGTCGCGCAATCCGTCTCATCAGCTTCTCCGTCCGTTGGTTCGAGTGCATCAGTACTGGGGCATGGACGGATCGACCTGCGCCGCCCACTGGGCCACCCCGCCGGCCAGGTTGATCAGGTTGGAAAAGCCCTGGCGCTCCAAGAACATCGCCACCTGCATGCTGCGCCCGCCGTGATGGCAGATCACCACGATCTCGGCGTCCGGCTCGAGCTCCTGCACGCGCGCAGGCACGCTGGCCATGGGCATCGGGATCGAGCCGGGAATGGCGCAATGCTGAAACTCGAAGGGCTCGCGGACATCGAGCAGAACGGGGGCTGCGCGGCCCTCGTCCTTGAGCCAGGCGGCCAGCTCCGGGGGGGTGATCTGCTTCATGGACTCAATCGCTCAGAACTTGAACTCACTCTTGCGCGGTGCATTGCGCATCATGGGCACAGCGTTTTCAAAAATGGACTCGGTGCGGTACTGGCCTTCGGCCACGCAGGTGACCAGCTGGGCGGTCATCAGGCGCTCGTCACCGACGAAGGCAAACAGGCGACCACCGACCTTGACCTGCTGCAGCAGGGACTCGGGGATCTGGGGCACGCCGCCGGACACCACGATCAAGTCGTAGGGCGCGTTGCTGGGCCAACCACAGATCGCATCGCCCTCTTCGACGATGACGTTCTCGACGCCGTAGCGCTTGAGGTTGTCATGGGCCATGTTGACCATGGCGGGCTCGATATCGACGGTGCGCACCCAGTCGGCCTTGGCGGCCATCAGGGCGGCGAAGTAACCGGAGCCGGCGCCGACTTCGAGCACCTTGTCGGAACGCTTGACCTGGATGGCCTGCAGGATCTTCCCTTCGATGACCGGCACCAGCATGCTGCCGCCATGACCAAGGGGGATTTCGGCCTCGGACAGGGCCAGCGACTTGTAGGCCTCCGGCACGAACTCCTCGCGGCGGATGCTCATCAGCAGGTCGAGCACGCCGAAGTCCAGCACCTCCCAGGGGCGGATCTGCTGCTCGACCATGTTGTACCGTGCTTGTTCGAAATTCATTGTGTGACTCCCGGGTAAATATTAGCACATGCTAATATTGGTGATCTGCATGCCTGAGCGATTGCCAAAAACTTTCGAATTTTAGCGTACTTGGGCACGGCTTAGATCATTCACGTCGCCATCTTGCCCGGCTCGCGCTTCACCCGGTACCACGCGGCATACAAGGCCGGCACAAAGAGCAGGGTCAGCAGGGTGGCCACGATCAGCCCGCCCATGATGGCCACCGCCATCGGCCCGAAGAAGGCGCTGCGGGTCAGGGGAATCATGGCCAGCACCGCCGCCGCCGCCGTCAGGGCGATGGGGCGCAGGCGGCGTACGGCCGATTCGACGATGGCCTCCCACAGGCTCAGGCCCTTTTCCACGTCCTGCTCGATCTGGTCCACCAGGATCACCGAGTTGCGCATGATCATGCCGAACAGGGCGATGGTTCCCAGCATGGCCACGAAGCCGAAGGGCTTGTTGAAGAGCAACAGGAAGAGCACCACCCCGATCAGCCCCAGGGGCGCCGTCAACACCACCATGGTGGTGCGCGAGAAGCTGCCCAGCTGCACCATCAGCACCGTGAGTACTACCGCCAGGAACAGCGGGAAGCCAGCGTTCACCGAGCTCTGACCCTTGGCACTCTCCTCCACCGCGCCACCGGTTTCGATGCGATAGCCGGCGGGCAGGCGGGCCCGGATGGGCTCCAGCAGCGGCAGCACCTGGGCGGTGACCGTGGGCGCCTGGATGCGGCCGTCGTAGATCTGGCCGCGCACCGAGATGCTGGGCTCACGGTTGCGGCGCCACACCAGGCCGTGCTCGTAAGCATGGCTCACCGTGGCCACTTGGCCGAGGGGCACCGACTTGCCCGCCCGGGTGGGGATGGACAGTTCGCTGATCAGCGACAGCTTGTCCCGCTCCACGGCGTCGGCCCGCAGCACCACGTCGATGGACTCGATGCCCTCCCGGTAGCTGGTGGCAGCCAGGCCGCGCAGGGAGGTGTTGAGGAAGTTGGCCACATCCTGGGTGGTGATGCCGAGCAGGCGCGCCTTGTGTTGATCCACGTCCACCTTGAGCACCTTGGACTGCTCGTGCCAGTCCATCTGCACATCCGACAGGTTGGCGTTGCCGCGCATCACGCCGGCGATCTCCTCGGCGTACTGACGCACCGTGGGGATGTCCGGGCCGCTGATCCGGAATTGCACCGGAAAGCCCACCGGCGGACCGTTCTCGAGCCGGTTGATGCTGGCGCGCAGATTGGGGAAATCCTGCTTGAACAGGGTGATCATGCGCTCGCGCAGGGCCTCCCGGGCCGGCACGCTGTCGGTCAGGATCACGAACTGGGCAAAATTGGCGGCCGGCAGCTGCTGGTCGAGGGGCAGATAGAAGCGCGGGCTACCGGTGCCCACATAGGCCACGTAGTTGGTGATGCCTTCCTCCTTGTTGAGGACGGCCTCCACCTTCTCGGCCTCGGCCTGGGTGGCCCGCAGGCTGGACCCTTCCGGCAGACGGAGGTCGATCAGCAGCTCGAGCCGCGTCGAGCTGGGGAAGAACTGCTGTTGCACCGAGCCGAAGCCCACCATGGCAACGACAAAGATGACCAGGGTGGTGCCGATGACCAGCCAACGCCGGCGCACGCAAGCATCCACCAGCGCGCGGAAACGGTTGTAGAAGGGGGTGCGGAAGACGGCATCCTCATCCCCTTCCAGAATGTGCGGGTCCCCCAGGCCGATACGGTCCTTGAAGGCATCCAGGCGCGGGAAACGGGTGGAGAACCAGCTCGCCTTCTTGGGCCCGCGGGGGTCGGGCAGCAGCACGTAGCCCAGGTAGGGCACTACCACCACCGCAGCCAGCCACGAGGCCAGCAGGGCAATGGCGTTCACCTGGAAGATCGAGCGGGTGTATTCACCGGTGGACGACTGGGCGGTGGCGATGGGCAGAAAGCCCGCCACCGTGACCAGGGTGCCGGAGAGCATCGGGCCGGCCGTGCTGGTATAGGCAAAGGCAGCCGCCTTGGAGCGCTCCCAGCCCTGCTCCATCTTCACCAGCATCATCTCCACGGCGATGATGGCGTCGTCCACCAGCAGGCCGAGGGCCAGGATCAGCGCGCCCAGGGAGATCTTGTGCAGGCCCACATCGAACAGGCGCATGCCGAAGAAGGTCACCCCCAGCACCAGCGGAATCGACAGGGCCACCACCAGGCCCGTGCGCAGGCCGAGGGAGAAGAAGCACACCACCAGCACGATAATCACCGCCTCCGCCAGGGAGTGCACGAATTCGCTGATGGAGCGTTGCACCGCCTCCGGCTGGCTGGCCACTTCAACCAGCTCCATGCCCACCGGCAAGCGCGCCTGGATGCTCGCCGTGGTGGTCTTGAGGTCGCGGCCGAGGGCAATGATGTCGCCCCCCTTGGCCATGGACACGCCCAACCCCAGGGCGTCCTGCCCCTGGAAGCGGAAGCGCGGCGCCGGCGGCTCGACAAATCCGCGGGCCACGGTGGCGATGTCGCCGATGCGAAACTCCCTGCCACCGGCCCGGATGCGGGTCTCGCGGATCGCCTCAACCGTATCGTAGGCCCCGCTGGGGCGCAGGTAGATGCGTTCGTCGCGGGTCTCGAAATAGCCGCCCGGGGCCACCGCGTTCTGGCGCGCCAGGGCATCGGTCACCGTCTGCACGTCCAGCCCCAGGGTGGCCAGCTTGGTGTTCGACAGCTCCACATAGATGCGCTGCTCCTGCTCACCGATCAGATCCACCTTGGCCACGCCGGACACCCGCAGCAGCTCGGCGCGGATGCGGTCGCTTTCGGCCTTCAGTTGCGCATAGTTGAAACCGTCGCCGGTCAGGGCGTAGATGTTGCCGAAGACATCGCCGAACTCGTCATTGAAGTACGGCCCGCGGATGCCGGCGGGCAGGTTGCCCTTGATGTCGCCGATCTTCTTGCGCACCTGGTAGAAGACTTCCGGCACTTCCTTGGCGGGCGTCGAATCCTTGGCGACGAAGAGCACGACGGATTCGCCAGGGCGCGAATAGCTGCGGATGGTGTCCACATAGGGCACTTCCTGCAGCTTCTTCTCGATACGGTCGGTGAGCTGCTCCTCCACCTCCCGGGCCGACGCGCCGGGCCAGTCGGTACGCACCACCATCACCTTGAAGGTGAAGGGCGGATCTTCGGACTGGCCGAGCTTCTGGTAAGACAGCACGCCCACCAGGGCCAGGGCCACGATGAGGTAACGGACGAGAGGCTGGTGGCGCAGGGCCCATTCGGAGAGATTGAAACGCATCACCCTCAGCTCCCTGCCGCAACGGCCGGTGCCGCGGCCTGCATGGCACGCAGGGGCTGGCCGGCGACGATCTTGTGCACACCGGCGGCGGCGATGCGCTCACCCGGCTTCAGCCCGTCGGCAATCAGCACCCCGTCCTCACGAAACTGGCGCACCGTCACCGGGCGCAGCAGGGGCTTGAGCAGATCGCCCTCCGGTTGCAGCACCCACACGCCGCTGCTGCCCTGATGCTCGAATACCGCACTGGCCGGCACCAGCAGGGCGCCGGCGGCGGCCACCGCATCGGGCAGGATGACGTTGGCCGTCATACCCAGCTGCACCGCCGGGCTCGCCTCGAGAATCGTCACCCGCACCGCGTAGGTCCGGGTGGCGGCGTCGGCACTGGGGGCAATCTCACGCACCCGGCCCTTCAGGGCCACATCGGGGCTGGACCACAGGCGCACCTCGATGGCCCCGGCCTTGCGCAGGGCCGCCAGGCGGCTCTCCGGCACGGCGATCAGCACCTCGCGCTCACCGTCCCGAGCCAGGCGCATGACTGGCGCCGAATCCTTCACCACCTGGCCGACTTCGGCCGCCACGGCGGTGATCACCCCGGGCTGGTCGGCCATGAGGGTGGTGTAATCCTTTTGATTTCCGGCCACCGACGCCTGGGCCCGGGCCTGCTCGACCCGCGCGGCGGCCGACTTGAAGGCCGACTCCTTGGCATCCAGCACACTGCGGCTGACGAAGTTCTTGCCCACCAGATCCCGGTAGCGCTCCACCTCGGCCTTGGCAAAGGTGTATTCATTCTGCGCCGCGGCCAGCTGAGCCCGGGACGCGTCGGCATTGAGCCCCGCATCGGTCGGGTCGAGCCGTGCCAGCACCTGCCCCGGCTTCACCACCGCCCCCACATCCACCCGGCGCTCAATGACCTTGCCGCTGATGCGGAAGGCCAGATCAGACTCATGGCGCGCCCGCACTTCCCCTGCGTACAGGGCGCCGGCGGCCACCGGCGTCAGGGCCAGGGTATGCACCACCACGGGCCGCGGCGGCTCGACCACCGGCTCGGGTTTGGAACAGGCGGCCAGCACGGCCATGGCGAGAACGCCGACAAGGAAGCTGCGATTCATGGGCGGGACTCCGGCAGGGGGGCAGCCCGCAGGCCGCGAAAGATCATCTCGAAATAGGTACTGAAGTAGGCCTCGGGCAAGGTCCGGGTCACTTCGCAGCAGGACATGGAGTTCTTCCACACGGCCTGCATCAGCAAGGGAAAGAACACCAGCTGGCGCACCGTCTCCACGTCCATGTCGCGGAACACGCCGCGCTCCACGCCTATCGCGTAGGCCCGGCCAAGCAGGGCCATCCAGCGCACGATCACGGCCTCATGGTGGTAGCGGGCGACATCCGGAAAATTGCCGGCCTCGGAGATCATCAGCTTGCAGATGCCCCCCAGGTCGGTGGAGCCCACCTTGTCCCACCAGCCCTGCAGGATCTCCCGCAGCAGGCGCTCGGGATCGTCCTGCAGCGTCTCCAGCTTGGCCTCAAACTCCTTGAAGAGGGGTACCACGCCCTCCTCGATGACCGCCTTGAAGAGCGCTTCCTTGCTGTCGAAATACAGGTACAGAGTGCCCTTGGACACCCCTGCCCGGGCCGCCACCTCATCCAGGCGCGTGGCCGCAAAGCCCTTCTCGATGAACAGGGATAGGGCCGCCGCGGCAAGCTCGGCCGGACGGGCCTCTTTGCGACGCTGACGACGGACGGTTTCGACGAGGCTCATGGCGCTCCATTAAATTACTAACTAACCAGTCAGTAATTTAATGGAGCGCCCGCGGCTTGTAAAGACGCTGTCGACACAAACAGCCCACAGACCCCCGCCCCTCAACGCAGACTCAGCCGACCGCCTGCGGGCACCAGAAACGCCGCCCCCAGCAGGGCTTCATAACGCCGCTCCCCGCTGGTCACCAGCGGGCGCCCCCCCAACCCGGCCTCCAGCCACTCCGGCCGCAGCCCTTCCGGCAGCGCCCAGTGCTCTAGCAGCCGGCCGCTGTAGGCGTCATGCACATCAAGGCCACGCTCCCCCAGCATCCACACCCGCCGCCCCTCACGCTGCAGGTGCACTGCCAGCAAGCGCCCACGCCCGTCCGTGCGCAGGGTAGCGAGGGGCGTGACGCCACGGCTCAGGTCGAGCACCTGCACCGCGCTTCCGCCAGCCTGACTCACGAGCACCCACTTCAGGTCGGGCGCCTCAAGCAAGACGCCCCCCGCGGCGAGCGCGCCAGCCGGGCCGGCGAGCACGAGGGCAAACACACACATAAAGACACTTCGAAACATGACAGGACTCCCCACGGGAAAGGTGACAAGACCTGACAATATCGGACAATTTTTAGCCCACACAGATACACTATTCAGACAAAACACCTTTCCGTACCGGCCATTCCAACCCGATTGGCACGGCCCGGCGACCGATACACCGGAGCGCTCCATGCTGCAGATTGTCCTTTCCGCCGACAGCCCCACCCCGCTGGTGGACCAGATCGTCACCGCCATCCGCACCCGCATCGACGACCGCATCCTGCGCCCCGGCGCGCGCCTGCCGCCGATCCGCCAGTTTGCCGAGCAGTACGGGGTCTCCCGTTTCACAGTGGTCGAGGCCTACGACAGGCTGGTGGCCCTGGGGCACCTGCAGTCCCGCCGGGGCTCAGGCTTCTACGTGACCAATCGCCCCCTCCCGGTCCGCGCGGCCCAGTCCGGCGACACAATGGAGCGGACCATCGACGCCGCCTGGCTGATGCGCGAGATGGCCGAGGACGGCCCTGACCGCATCCTCGCCGGCGCCGGCAGCCTTCCGCCGGAGTGGCTGGATGAAGCCGGCGTACTGCGCGCTCTACGCACCCTGAGCCGGCGCAGTGACGTGCGCCCGGTGAGCTACGGCTCCGCCCAGGGCTACGCCCCCCTACGCGCCCAGTTGCAGGTACGGCTGGCCGAGATCGGCATCGGCGCCACACCCGACCAGATCATGCTCACCTACGGTGTGCACCAGGCCCTCGACATCGTCTGCCGTTACTTTCTGAAGCCCGGCGACTGCGTGCTGGTGGACGACCCCGGCTACTGGAACCTGTTCGGC
The DNA here is from genome assembly GCF_044344315.1 of Zoogloea sp. Taxonomy (GTDB): domain Bacteria; phylum Pseudomonadota; class Gammaproteobacteria; order Burkholderiales; family Rhodocyclaceae; genus Zoogloea. Next base: position 10,545 of record NZ_JBIJDC010000116.1, read on the forward strand.
AACCTGCGCTTGTATGGCGTGGCCCTGCTGGGGGTGCCGCGCACCCCGGAAGGCCCGGACGTGAAGGCCCTCGAAGAGATCCTCGCCCACCACCAGCCACGCCTGTTCTTCACCCACTCGGTGCTGCACAACCCCACCGGCTGCAACCTGTCCCCGGCCAACGCCTTCCGCGTATTGCAGCTGGCCGAGAAACACGACTTCATGGTCGTGGAGGACGACATCTACGGCGACATCGCCCCCGACGCCGCCACCCGCCTGGCCAGCCTCGACCAGCTCTCCCGGGTGATCTACACCGGCAGCTTCTCGAAGACCATCTCGGGCAACCTGCGCGTCGGCTTCCTGGCCTGCCGCCCCGATCTGGCCCACCTGCTCACCGACGTGAAGATCGTCTCAATGTTGTCGTCAGCCGAGCTGTCGGAACAGCTGATCCACCAACTGCTCACCGATGGGCACTACCGCAAGCTGGTGGATCGCCTGAAGGGGCGCCTGGCCGAGGCCACTGGCCACACCCTGCGCCTGCTCGAACGGGTCGGGCTGCAGCCCGATCCGGAACCCGCCGGCGGGCCCTTCGTCTGGGCGCGCATCCCCGGCATAGCCGACAGCTCCGAACTGGCACGCCGCGCAGCCCGGGAACACATCCTGCTCGCCCCCGGCAACGTCTTCCGACCCCAGAATCAACCCTCGGGCTTCCTGCGCTTCAATGTGGGCTTCTGCAACCACCCTCGACTTGAGCGTTTTCTCGATGAAGCCCTCGCCGCCGCGGCCGAAGTGCCAAACATGTCACACCCCGAGTTCAGACAAGCTTAAAGATCTGCGAGACAGGCCCGTTAATGGACAAATCGCGTCCGGGCGACGCCCTTTCAACGTGCCTGCCTTGAGGAGCCTCATCGTGATCGAACAGACACTGCCCGCTCCATGCGGGGTAACAAGTCCACTGTCCGAACCGCTGGTCGACTGGCTCGGCCTCGAAACCCAGTTCCGAGGCAAGACGCGTTTTGTCACCGGCCTGGCGGAAAAGGCCCTGAAAAATTACCGGGCGAGCGCAGAACGCCTGCACAGCCTTGCTGCAGGCAACGGCGAGTACGCCGACATTGCCTTCCTTGCCCACAGCATCAAGGGCACCGCCGGATCCCTCAAGGCCGCCCGGGTGCAGGCCCTGGCCAGCGCAACCGACTTGGCCGCACGTGCGGCACAGCCGGACAGCCGCTCCCTGGCCCGTGAACTCGCCAGTCTGCTGGAACACCTGATCGTCGAACTCGAAGCCCGCGTACAGGGCTGACAAACGCCGGCAACCGGGCAACCGCCTCAGATCACCCGCTCAAATGCAAACGGCCGACCCCTCAGGGTCGGCCGTTTGCCTGTTCATCACCCACAGTGCGTCAGCGTGATTCCTTGATCAGACGCCCGCGGATCGACTGCACCGGCCGGGCATTCATGGGATACAGCCGGGAGAAGATGGCGATCTGCTCGGCGGACACCTGGGCCGGCTGCTTCATCACCATCCACATCACCCCCTCGCTGCACGGCGGCGTGGTGAGGGAGCCCATATAGGTATAGTAGCTGCGGTTTTCTGGCAGCAACTGGTTGAGATCGATGGCCACGCCCTCGGGCGAGTAATCGGAATGCTTCTCGAGGGGCAGGTTGTTCCACAGGGTCTGCATCACCGGATGGGCCTGCCCCCGCTCCAGCAGCACCGCCACCACCGCCAGCCGGCCGTCCAGATCCTTGTGCACCAGGTGCACCACCATGTCGAAGCCCCTACCGTTGATGCGCTCCTCGGATGGGCGATGGAAGTGGAACTGGACCAGATCGTACATGCGCCCCATCACGGCAATCGTGTTGCCCGGGCCCAGGTTCACCTGGATGGTGTGGCCATTATCGACAATGCGGAAATTCGACGGCCGGTAGTCAAAACGGATCGGCTCCAGTTCAACCTTGATGCCATCGCGGATGTCGATCGGTGACTGCCGTTCGCCCACATTGCACAGTTGCCATTCCGGCTTGAGCGTGCCCCAGTTGGCCGGAGCGCCCTCCCCTTCGTAACTCCAGTGGATCTCGTGGTGGGCCAGCGGCGTGCCGGGCGCGCCGGCGCCGTGGGCCGCATGGGCTTCACCCTGCACCACTGGCGAACGCACCACCCGGGGCCGCGGACGCGGCGGCGGCACATAGGCCGGCACGCGACGCACTTCAGGCGGAGGTGCCTCGGCATGGACCGGTTTCTCCGGCACGGGATCGGCCTTGGGCGGCGGCGCGGGCTTGTCGATGAAGTTCTTTTTGATCGGAATGGCCGGCTCTGCGTCATGATCGGCCTTGCCTTCGGAGACCTTCGTGATGGCTGGCTTTTCTGCCCCCTTGGCCGGTCGATAGTCAGCCACCCGCAAATCCTGCTTGCCGCCCTGAGCCACCTGGGCAGCCTTCGAGGCGTTCATGGCCAGCTGGGAGATGTCTTTCGCCCCACCACCGGCAGGCTTGCACACGTCCCGCCACAGCTTCTCGTCCACGCTGCCTGCAGCCACCGGCATGTCTTTTTCAACCTTGACCTTCTCGTCCTTCACCACGGTCGAATCGGCATCCAGATACACCCGCTTGATGGTGGCGAAAGTCTGGTTGCGGCAGTCGTAGCGGTTGAGGGCCTTGACGGTGGTGTAGCCCGCGGTCTCGGCCTCGGACTCGGCCAGCACAATGCGCCCCCAGGCCACCTTGGTGCCCGGATCGGATTGCAGGATGCTGGCCCGGTCGAGCTCGATGGTGCGCTTCTTGTCGGAAGCGATCATCTGCCAGTCGGCAGCCAGTACGGACGACGAGCCTGCGAGAACCAGCAGGGCTGCGAGGGGATGCATGCGGAAGCGCATGTTTGCTTCTCCGGGAAAGATGCGGGGCCCGTATGGGCCAGATGCTCCCTATTTCGGCGGCCGGGGCCGAAAGCTTTAGAGATTCCCCTCGATTCGCGAAAAATCCCGCCAAATCTTGCGTTTACCTCCCTCTTCCAGTACTTTCCAGCCCATACGTTAGGGGTGCCGGTGCGCGCGATCGTCCGGCTGAGACTTACCCTCCGAACCTGATCCGGGTCATGCCGGCGTAGGGAAACGTGGCTCCTGCCGCCTTTCCCTCTCGCTGGTGGCCCTCCTCCCCAAGGAGCCTTCATGAACGCCACCGACAAATTCCTCGCAGCCTCGGCCCATGTGGACGAAGCCGCGGTTGCCCCGCTGCCCAACTCCCGCAAGATCTACATTGAGGGCTCCCGGCCCGACCTGCGCGTGCCCATGCGCGAAGTCTCCCAGGCCGACACCCCCACCGGCTTCGGCGGCGAGAAGAACCCCCCGATCTTCGTCTACGACTGCTCCGGCCCCTACACCGACCCCGCCGCCCGCATCGACATCCGCTCCGGCCTGCCCGCCCTGCGCCAGCGCTGGATCGAGGAGCGCGGCGACACCGAGCAGCTGCCCGATCTGAGCAGTGAGTTCGGCCGCGCCCGCGCCGCCGACACCAAGCTTGACGAGCTGCGCTTCCCCGGCCTGCACCGCAAGCCGCGCCGCGCCGTGGCCGGTGCCAACGTCTCCCAGATGCACTACGCCCGCCAGGGGATCATCACCCCCGAGATGGAGTACGTGGCCATCCGCGAGAACGTCAATCGCGCCGCCTACCTGGAGAGTCTGCGTGCCACCGGGCCCATGGGCGATAAGATGGCCGCCCTGCTTGGCCGCCAGCACAAGGGCCAGGACTTCGGTGCCTCCATCCCCGCCGAGATCACCCCGGAGTTCGTGCGCTCGGAAGTGGCCCGCGGCCGCGCCATCATCCCCAATAACATCAATCACCCCGAGTCCGAGCCGATGATCATCGGCCGCAACTTCCTGGTGAAGATCAACGCCAACATCGGCAACTCGGCCCTGGGCTCCTCCATCAATGAGGAGGTGGACAAAATGACCTGGGCCACCCGTTGGGGTGGCGATACGGTGATGGATCTGTCCACCGGCAAGAACATCCACGAGACCCGCGAGTGGATCATCCGCAACAGCCCCGTGCCCATCGGCACGGTGCCCATCTACCAGGCCCTGGAGAAGGTGGATGGCAAGGCCGAGGAGCTGACCTGGGAGATCTTCCGCGACACCCTCGTCGAGCAGGCCGAGCAGGGCGTGGACTACTTCACCATCCACGCCGGGGTGCTCCTGCGCTACATCCCCATGACCGCCAACCGCATGACCGGCATCGTCAGCCGCGGCGGTTCGATCATGGCCAAGTGGTGTCTGGCCCACCACAAGGAGAGCTTCCTCTACACGCACTTCGAGGAGATCTGCGAGATCATGAAGGCCTACGATGTGGCCTTCAGCCTGGGCGACGGGCTGCGTCCGGGCTCGATCTACGATGCCAACGACGAGGCCCAGCTGGGTGAGCTGGAGACCCTCGGCGAGCTCACTGACATCGCCTGGAAGCACGATGTGCAGACCATCATCGAGGGCCCGGGCCA
>NZ_JBIJDC010000027.1:0-46673 GCF_044344315.1 Zoogloea sp.
AGCGGGGCAGTGGCAACCAGGGGCACGAGTTCGGCACAGGGCTGCCGGCGGCCGACAAGGAGGTGCTGGTGGAGTATCTGAAGACCTTGTGAGGCGTTGCTGCGGTGGAAGGGTTATCTGATTCCATCAGTTGATCTCCCTGAAGCAGGTGTAGATCCAACGTCGACGTGGGTTTGGACGCCCTCGCCAGGATCCCCGGATGGGTGAAGCTGGATGGGAGGCTCTGACTGCGGATGGAGGGACTGTAGGGGCGACTTCAGTCGCCCGCGGACTTAGATCAAGGGCATGTCGGTGATTGGCGCGGGGATGGGCGACTGAAGTCGCCACTACAGGAGAGGCTGCGTCGACTGTCAGACGACGCGTCAAACCGAGGAAAGCAGAATAGATTCGACCCGACGGCAGACACAGCCGCTCAGGCTGCCGATCCGGGGGCCGGCAGCAGTCGGTAGTCCGGATCGCCCCAGGCCTGGTAGGCCGCCCAGGTGTTGAGGTCCGGCGCGGCCGCGGCGCTTGCCTGCCGGGCTGTATCCACAGCGTCCTCGAAACGGCTGCCGCTGGCCAGGGCGGTGAAGAAAGACTCAGAGAATGTCGCCGCGCCCAGGTCATCCACCGCCCAGCCGGGTGCGACCACGACCTGCACGCCGGCCTTGAGCAGCGCCAGCACCATGTCCCGGGGCGGGCCATCGCTGCTGTCGGCCACCGGACGGCCGGCGTGGCAGCCGTTCAGGAAGACGACTTCGGGCATGGTGCGCATCTGCTGCAGCTCCAGGGCGGTGAGGAAGACCCCGTCGCTCAGCACGAAGCCCGTCACCTTGCTTCCGTCAGGCCGCGGATATTCATGCACGGCGTTGCCGCTGATCAGCAGGATGCGGTAGTCCCGGGCAAAGATCCGGCTCATCACGGCGGAGGCGTTTTCGTCGGTGCCGACGCTGGTGGTGAAGCCGGCCGCGTTCAGCGCGCTCATCACCCCCACCACTTCCCGCTGGGCGCCGGGCAGGTCCGGCAGGCCGCTCTCCTGGTCGGGCAACGTGCCGGCGGTCTGGGGGTTGCCGATCAGCAGCGCATTCAGGCTCTCGGGCTGGCGCCGCAGCGACGGGGGGCGTAGGCCGTCGAGGCGGCGGATGACGCGAGGCGGGAATAAGTGGGCAAACGGATCTGCCGGATTGTGGAAGAGCTGCTCCCACGGCAGCAGGGCGGTGTCGGGGCCGAGGGTCAGGTGATAGCGGCCGGCCGCTGGCAGGGCGGCGAACTCCCGGGGCAGAAGCAAGTGGATGAGGGTTTGCAGGGTGTCCCGCTGGAGTCGGGTGTCGGACACCAACTGGCGTAGCAGCGGGTCTACCAGCGTGCGCTGGAAATGCACGGTGGCGTCGATGCGCTGGCCGTCGATGAGCAGCATGAACTGCAGCGCGCTGTCGCCCCGCTGGCGGATGGTGAGCGCCCAGACGGCGGTGGGCGCCTGCACTTCGCTTTCGGTGGGGCGCTCCGGAGCTGGTTCAGCCGCCAACCAGCGCGGCGGCTGGAGCTGGGGCAGCGCGAGATAGACGGGGCTGTCGACCGTGGGCTGGTTTCTGCTGGCGTTGAGCCACTGGGTGATCGCTTCACTAAGCCGGGCGGCGGCCTGCGTATCGAGTGAGTCCTGAGTGCCCGTGTAGCGAATGACATGCAACGAGGTTTGCGGCGTGAACGGCGGAGCGGCGGACGTGGAGGGCGGGTCACCCTGGAGAATGAGGGTCCTTCCGGGGCGCAAGGCTTGGCGTAGCCCCAGCTGGATCAGGGTGTCGTGCTCACCGCCGGTGATGTCGACGATGGCGACGGGGGCCTTGCTCAGCTCTTCGACCAGCAGGGAGGTTGATTTGTCGGCGGGCACGCGGTCGGTCAGCTTCTCCATCCCGGCGCTTTCGATCGCCTGTCGGATGGCTTCGTCCCGTGCACTGGGCGGGAAGAAGCTGCTCATGGTGGCCATCGCCCAGCCTTTATCAAGTTGCCTGCCCTCGATCACCAGGCACGCATTCGAGATGTCAGGTGAAGCGGAGGAAGCCTGATCTCCTTCGTTCGAGAGGGTAGGACCGTGCAGCGTGATGCCCGGAGTTTCCGCCAGGCGCGCCGCCCATTGCGCTGCAAATTCATCCTCGGCGATCTGCGGCACCCGGTCTCCGCCAACGGGGTAGGTGGAGAACACGTCCAGCCATCTGGCGCAGGCAGCCGATTGAAAGCCCGCTGCAGCGACAGGGATGACTGCGCCGTGCCGCAGTCCCAAGGCGATGCCGATCAGGTAAAGCATGTCGGGAGCGCCCATGCCGGGATCGCAGATCACGGTGTCGGCCGCGAGGATGTCGCTCAGGGCGTCAGGCCAGGCTGCTTCGGAGAGTGCGCTGGCGTCGAGATGGCGGCAGTCACCGGGGTTGATCACGCCGAAATGCTCGTCCATGTCCAGCCATTCACCGGAGGTCGGGTTCCGTTCCCTGCCCGATGCCCTGATCAGTACATTGCGGTGCCGTCGTACCTCTTCAGGGGCGGTATCTGTGCCTTCCCCGTCCGCAGTCGCTGGTGGTGCGCGCTTATACGCCGCCAGCACCGCCCCCGGTGCCTTCAGCACGATGTCCCTCACGCGGATCTCATCGCTACCCAGCGCGCCGAGAAGGCGCCTAGCTTCTTCTTCGTTGCCGCCCGCCAGCGCGTCCAGGCCGCGGGCGTAGGCGAGGAGTTCGGGCTGGCCGGCAAGGGGCACTTCGATGGCCGAGGCGAGGCCGCCCAGGCGCAGGGCGACGGTGCTGCCTGTGGTGCCCACCTGGCGCAGGGCATCGGCAAAGGCGTGGGCGGCGCTGGCGGGTTCGAGGAAGGCTAGGGCGACCCAGCGCTGGATGTCGAGAAACTCGGCCATCTGCGGGTCGGCGACGCGGCTGGCCTGGTGTTCGCGGGCTTCCACGTAGCGCCACAACAGCTCGGCGATGCGCCGGATGCGCGGGCGCGGGTCGTGGCGATGGAGCGAGCGCAGCATCACCAGGCAGTGCCAGCGCACCTGGGGGTCGATACGGTAGTAGCCGCCGCCCAGGGCCGTGGACAGGGGCGAGAACAGCACGTCGGCCTCCAGGCTGGGGTCGGGGCCGTGGGCGGCGAGGAAGTTCACCCGGATCAGGTTGAGGAGATCCGGCCGCAGGGTTTCGGGGACCGCGGCGTGCATCAGCAGCAGCAGCGGGTCGCGGCCGTAGTCGGCGGCGAACTGCTCCAGGGCCGCGTAGGCCTCGTGGACTTCCAGCGGGCGTTGGCCGAGGGCGGCGGGATAGGGCATGGCGGTTTACTTGGTGCCGCGCAGGATGTCGATGGCGCGCAGCAGGTTGGGCGCATCGATGGGGAGCATGGGCACCGGGCCGTGGGCGATGAGGCCGGCGGTGGTGCCGGCCCAGCGGCGCGCCGGCATGGGGTTGAGCCACACCGCAGAGGGGAAGAACCGTCGGGCGTCAGCGAGGAAGTCGGCTGTCTGCAGGGCGCGGCGGCGGTTGAGGGCGCCGCGGGCGCTGCCGGCGTCGCTCACCACCAGCAGGGCGGCACCGGCATGGCGGCGCAGCACTTCGTCCCGGTCTTCGGGTTCGTCGAGGTTTGGGGTGGCATAGAGCTGCCGGCGGGGTTGGTTGTTGAAGTAGCGCAGCTCGGCCCGGGCCAGCCGGCCAAGGGGCAGGGAGGCGGCGAGGGTGGCGAGGAAGGGCCGCCACGGGTCCATGCTCGGGCTGGCGTCGGCCAGGATCAGCAGCCGGGCGCTGTTGCTGCGCCGGGGCCGGCACACCGGGCGGCACAGCAGGCCGCGACGGCAGCGCTCGCGCAGGGTGGCGGCCAGGTCCATCTCGGTGCGCGGGCCGTGGCGGGTGCTGCGGCGGTAGCGGCGCCACAGCACGGCCATGTCCCGGGGGCTGATGAGGGGCTGGGGGTTGAGTACGTAGTCTTCGCCGATCTGCGGGGCGCTGGCGAGGCGTGGTATGGGCAGGCCGCTGCCTTCGCGGGTGGCGGCGAAGGAGACCCGGGCGCGGGCGGCCTGGGCGGCAGACGTGTCCACCGTTGCGCCCGGTGCGGCGCCGGGCATTGGGCCGCCACTGGCAGGGGTGGGCGCCGCGGGCCGGGTGGTGGCGGCCGCCGGGGAGGCTATGGCTTGGTCGGTGGTGGCATCGCGGGCGTCGAGTTCGTCATCAATGGTCGCGATCAGCGCTCCGTCGGGGGGCGGCAGCACGTCGAACCAGCGGCCGATGAGGCGGCGCTCCTCGTCGCTGCGCCCCCACAGGGCGCTGGCCAGATCGCGCAGGGCGGCCCGGTCGCCCTGGCCGAAGCCCAGGCGCAGGGCCTCCACGCCGTCCAGGTAGTCGCGGGTGCCCACCGGCACGCCATCGGCCTTGAGCTCGCGGAACAGCCCGAGCAGCAGGGGTGGGAGGGTGTCGGTCACCGGCGGGCCTCGTCGTCGGTGCGGGCGCGGTAGCGTTCGATGTCCTGACGCACCTTGAACAGCACGGCCTGATCCACCGTGTCGAGGCTGTCCACCGACACCGCCTCGGCCTTGCGGCCCTGCCAGTGCAGCACCCGCACCCAGTCCACCAGTTCGCTGGTGGCGGGCAGCTTCTGCATGCCCAGTTCGCGCCCCCGCTCGCGGATGCGGCACAGGCGCTCCACCGCGCCGGTGATGAGTTCGTCACCGATCTGGTCGAGGCGGGCGTCCAGGTTCTTGCGCACGATGTCGGCGAGCATGGCCGGGTTGTCGGCGGGGAAGTCCAGCTGCACATACAGGCAGCGGCGCAGGAAGGGCTCGGGGAGCTGCTTCTCCCGGTTGCTGGTGATGAGCACGATGGGGCGCAGGCCGCCCTCGGGCCCCTTCACGTGGCGGCCGAAGCCCCGGGCGGCAGCGCAGGCCTCGTCCTCGGCGCGGGGCAGGTCTTCGATGTCGAACTCGAAGCGGTCGAGCACGTCGAGCAGGTCGTTGGGGAAATCGATGTCGGCCTTGTCCACCTCGTCGATCAGCACCACCTGGGGCTGGCCCTCGCGGATGGCGTGGCCGAGGGGCTCCAGGTCGATATACGGATGCACCTGGCGGGCGGCGCTGTTGGCCGGGTCCTGGGCGTCCTGGAGGCGGCGCAGGGCGTCGAAGCGGTATAGCAGATCCTTGGCCTGGCTGGTGCTCTTGACCGTCATCACCGTGAGGCCGATGCCCAGCTCTTCGGCGATGGCGCTGGCCAGGCGGGTCTTGCCGCAGCCGGCCTCACCTTCCACCAGCAGTGGCCGGCCCAGGCGGATGGCCAGATTGACGATGGTGGCAGTGTGGGGGGCGGCCACATAGTGGGCGGAGCGCGTGCCGGTGAACTCGGCGTAGGGGGCGGTGTGGGGCACGGTGAGGGTCCTCAGCGGGCGCGGCTCCAGAAGCCGTGCAGGTTCAGTCGGTTATAGACGTCGGGCGGGTTGCCGTCGGGCGTCGTGGCGTAGTCGGCGATGGTGTCGCGCTCGTTTTCGTCCAGGCGTACCCCGGCGCTCTTGCGGATGTCAGCGAGCCAGTTGCGCACATGGCCTGGCGTCAGGCCGGCGAGGGGCGGCAGGGCAAGGAGCTGGCGGTAGTCCACATCGCCGGCGTTCAGACCGGTTGTGCGGAAGCCTGCATCCGGCGCGGCGGCCAGGGGGGCGTGGTCGGCCACGAAGCAGTACAGGCGCCCCCGCCCGCCGGGCTGACGGGCTGCCAGCGCAGCGTGCAGGGGCTGCCAGAAGCGCTGCAGAAACAGCTCGCGGCGGGTGGCTTCGCGGCCGATGGTGCGCAGGATCAGCACCACCGAGCGGCCGCTCAGGCGCGTGGCGAGCAGACCCGCCAGGGCGTCGATGGTGGGCTCGCCCAGCAGCGGTTCGCCCAGCTGGCTGCAGGCCCAGCAGATCAGGGATTCGGCGCTGTCCGGCTCGTCGGCCTGACCACAGCAGAGGTCCATGCCCTCCCATTCGTCGTGCCAGTCGCGCAGAAACTCGACGAACTCCAACTGCCCGTGGTTCTCGGGGCCGTGGATGAAGAAGGCGGCGGCCCGCTCGGCCCGGCGGTCGCGGAGGGCATTCAGCGCGCTCTTGAGGGCGGCGATCTGTTCGTCGCGGCCGATCCGCCCGAGCTCGTTCCTGGGGATGTCGCCGGGGGCCTTGAAGCGCTCGCGGGTGGCGTTGCGGAGCACCTCCTGGTTCCAGTCCTTGACACAACACAGGGCCTTGCCGACCAGCTGCAAGGGGTTGCGGTAGAAGACCTGGATACGCCCGTTGGCGGCCCACTGATCGACGCTGGCAAGAAACTGGCGCTGGGCGTGCCGGTCCGCGTCGGCGTCGGGGGCGGGCTGCTTGTCGTGGAACAGGGCGGCCTGATCGCGCAGGTGCTGGTCGGCCTCACTGCCCAGCACCGGGCGCAGCACAAAGATCGGCGCCTCGGCCGCGCCCCAGCGATCGACCGCCCAGCGGAACTCCAGTTCGGTGATGGAGCAGCGTTGCAGGGGCGGTGTCCAGCCGTAGCGATAGCCGAACAGGCCGAAGTAGGCGTCGCACTCATCCACCTTGCGCTTGCACACCGGTTCCACGAACTTGCCGCCTTCGGCCCAGTTCTCCTGGAGGAAGACCTTGGCGGCCTCGATGTTGTCGTGGATGAAATCGCGCACGGCTTCCCGGTAGGTCTTGCAGTCCTGGGCGGTGGCGCTCAGGAAGATCTGCCGGATTTCCGGGATGTCGGCTTCGTGGGGCATGGCGCGGGCGTATCCGTCGGGAGTCTCCTTGCATTGAAGAATATGCCAGACCCCGGCGCTGTGCCATCGTCTTGCGAGGTCTTTCATCCGGCAGCATCAGACGTGAGTCCCGCCGCCGCCGGGGTCTGCTTTGGGGGGCTGGTCAGATTCCCCGGTCGGCCCTACCATGGCGCGTCCTGCTCGTCCCCGGACGCGCAGGCCTACAACAACATCACTGATCCCCAGGAGTCCCTTCATGTCCAGTACCGTTACCCTCGGCGGCAACCCCGTGCAAGTCGAAGGCAATCTGCCCGCCAAGGGCCAGACCGCCCCGGCCTTCTCCCTCGTCGCCAAGGACCTCGCCGACACCCCGCTGACCAGCTTTGCCGGCAAGCGCAAGGTGCTCAACATCTTCCCGAGCGTCGACACCCCCACCTGCGCCACCTCGGTGCGCAAGTTCAATCAGTCGGCAGCCGACGTGGCCAACACCGTGGTGCTGTGCATCTCCGCCGACCTGCCCTTCGCCCAGAGCCGTTTCTGCGGCGCCGAAGGCCTGAACAACGTGGTGACCCTGTCCACCCTGCGCGGCGCGGCCTTCGCCAAGGATTACGGCGTGGCCCTGGCCAGCGGCCCCCTGGCCGGCCTGACCGCCCGTGCGGTGGTGGTCCTGGACGAGAACGACAAGGTTCTGCACAGCGAGCTGGTGGGCGAGATCAAGAACGAGCCCGACTACGCTGCCGCATTGGCCGCCCTCGCCTGATCCGTCGCGCACGGCCATGAAAAACGGGAGCCCTTGGGCTCCCGTTTTTTGTGGGGTGATGACGCGTGGCCTGACGGCGGGTGCCGCTGCGCCCGTAGGAGCCACTTCAGTCGCCCATCGAGCGACGACTGATCGGCATGCCTTTGAGCGCAGACCGCGGGCGACTGAAGTCGCCCCCACAGGTCTGCCGCGGATCAGTTGATCTTGGCGGCCTTGGCCAGTTCCTGGATGTGCTGATCGACGCCCTGGGCCTGCAGGCGCTGGATGATCTGGGGCTTGGTTTCTTCGAAGCTGGGCACCTTCAGGTCACGCACTTCGTCCAGCTGGATCACGTGGTAGCCAAACTGGGTCTGCACCGGGGTCTGGGTGTAGCTGCCCGGGGTGAGGGTGGCGAGGGCCTTGCCGAAGGGCTCGACGAAGCCGCCCGGCACTGCCCAGCCCAGCTCACCGCCCTTGTCCTTGGAACCCGGGTCAATGGACAGGCTGGCCAGCTTCTCCATCTTCTCGCCCATCTTCAGGCGCTCGATGATCTCGAGAGCTTCCTTCTCTTCCTTCACCAGGATGTGGCGGGAGCGGTATTCCTTGCCACCGGCCTGGGCCACGATGCGGTCGTATTCGGCCTTGGCGGCGGCGTCAGTGATCGGGTGGCTCTGGACGTACTCGGCCACGTAGGTGCTGGCCATGATCTGCTGGCGGGCCATGTCGAGTTGCAGGGACACCTCGGGCTTGCGGTCCAGATTTTTCTTCTTGGCGGCCTGGTTGAGCAACTCGGCCTGGATCAGGCGGCCGCGGAGCTCGGAGGTCAGCTGTGGGCTGTCCTGGGCGCCCTGGGCCTTGGCACGGGCAGCGAGGAGGTCATAGGCGGCCTGGGAGATCACGACGCCATTCACGGTCGCCACGGGCTTGCCCAGGGGCGAGGTCTTGGCCGGCTCGGCGGCAAAGGCGGGCGCCTGGGCCAGCAGGCCGGCAATCAGGGCGAGGCGGAACAGGCTGCGGGAGGACTTCATGGACTTTCCTTGGTGTGGAGTGAGGCGCCGCCGCCGGCTGCTGTAGTCAGCGGCGTGGCGCGATTGTATGAAAAATGGATGACAGCGAGGGTGTCGCGCCCGGCAGTATTCCGAAGGCCGGGGTATTCCGTCAACGCGCTTCGGGGGGCAGACGCCCGCAGGCGTCGGCGCGGGCCTTCAGGAGGGCCCGTTCCCGGGCGTTGCGGGTGAGCTCGGCGGCGCGCAGGAACTCGGCGCGGGCTTCGTCGTGGCGCGCGAGGCGGGCCAGCAGATCGCCGCGCACGGCGGGTAAAACGGGGTAGCCGTCGAGGGCGCCTCCGGCGTGCACGCGGTCGGCAATCTCCAGCCCGGCGGCGGCACCGAAGGCCATGCCGACGGCGACGGCCTGGTTGAGCCGGACCACCGGCGAGGGGGCGATGTGGGCCAGGATGTCGTACAGGGCGGCGATGCGTGACCAGTCGGTGTCGGTCGCCCGGGCGGCACGGGCGTGGCAGGCGGCAATGGCGGCCTGTACGGCGTAGGGGCCGAGGGGGCCGGGCAGGGCCTCGGCGCGGGCCAGGGCGTCAAGGCCGCGGCGGATCAGCAGGGGGTCCCAGCGGCTGCGGTCCTGGTCCATCAGCAGGATAGGCTCGCCGGTGGCCGACAGGCGGGCGGCAAAGCGTGAGGCCTGGATCTCCATCAGGGCCAGGAGGCCCAGCACTTCCCCCTGGTCCGGCAACAGGTTGGCCAGCACCCGGCCCAGGCGCTGGGCCTCCTCGGCCAGGGCCGGGCGCATCCAGTCCTCACCCGAGGTGGCGGCGTAGCCCTCGTTGAAGATCAGGTAGATCACCTCCAGCACCGAATCCAGGCGCGCCACGAGCTCCGCGCCGCGGGGCACTTCGCAGGGCACCCGCGCGGCGGCGAGGCTGCGCTTGGCCCGCACGATGCGCTGGGCAATGGTGGCCTCGGGCTTGAGATAGGCCCGGGCGATCTCGGCGGTGGAAAGGCCGCCCATCACCTTGAGGGTCAGGGCGCAGCGGGCCTCCGGGGGCAGCACCGGGTGGCAGGCAGTGAAGATGAGGCGCAGCACGTCGTCGCCCACCGGGTCGTCGAGGGCGGCGTCCACCCGTTCGGCGGCTTCCTCGGCAGCGGTCTGGTGGTGAAAGTCCATTTCGTGGCCGATGGCCCCCTCCTTGCCGGCCGCCATGGCGGCGTGGCGCAGGTGGTCCAGGGCGCGATGGCTGGCGGCGGTCATCAGCCAGGCGGCAGGGTTGGCCGGCATGCCGTCCACCGGCCAGCGCTCCAGGGCGGTGAGGAGCACGTCCTGGGCGATGTCCTCGGCCAGGCCCACGTCCCGCACGATACGCGTGACCCGCCCGATGACCCGGGCTGCCTCCAGGTGCCACAGGGCGGCCAGGCTGCGGGCGGGGTCGGCGGGCTCCGTCATCGGGCTTGCAGGCAGCTCGACCGGTTCCGGCTCAGCATTCCACCAGGACGCGGAAGCCCCCGCAGGCCATGCGCTTGCAGTCGAAGGGCAGCGCGGCGTCCGCTTGCTGCATCGGCGCCATGCGCGGGTCGGCCATCACCGCGGCGTTGATGCGGTCGCGGGCTTCCCGGGAGGGATAGACGATCCAGGCGAACACCACGGTCTCGCCGGGGGCGGTGGCGGCGGCCTGGTGAAAGCTCACCATGCCCGGGGCACCCAGGTCGTCGCCAATGCACTCACAGTAGGCCAGGGCACCGTGGTCTTTCCAGACCTGGCCGGCGAGGCTGGCGATGGCCTTGTAGTCGTCGATGCGATCGGTGGCGAGGGGAATCACGAAGCCATCCACATAGGTGTCCATTGCAGTTCTCCTTGGCAGGGTCAGAGGACGTGACAGGGGGCGCACTCGCGGACTTCCACGGTGCCCCAGGCGACGGCGGGGCAGCGCCGGGCGATGGCGAGGGCCTCCTCGCGGGTGGTGATGTCGAGCAGGAAGAAGCCGCCCACCATCTCCCGGGCCTCGGTGAAGGGGCCGTCGAGGAGCTGGGGCTTGCCGCCGGGGGCGCTGATGCGCACGGCGTGGTCGTCGGTGCGCAGGGATTCGGCGGCCCGCAGGATGCCGTCGGCCTGCAGGCTGGCGGCGAAGGCCATCATGTCGTCGTACTGGCGATGGGCTTCGTCTTCGTTACGGGCGGCGCGGGCACCGCGGGTTTCGTGGATGAGGAGCAGGTAGGCCATGGTGGAGTCCTCTCAAGCGGCGCCGGTGCAGCCCTGGGCGGAAGCGGTGACGATTTCTTCCGCGCTCATGTCGCGGAGGTGGGAGGCGAGGGACCAGGCGTGGCCGAAGGGGTCTTCGATGCGGCCGTAGCGGTCGCCCCAGAACATGTCGGCGGGGGGCAGGGTAACCCGGGCGCCGGCCTCGGCCGCGCGGGCAACGGCCGCATCCACGTCCGCCACGTAAAGATGCAGGATGACCGGCGTGCCTTCGAGGCTTTGCGGGCTGTGGCAGTCCATCTCGGGAAACTCGTCCACCAACATCAGCGGAGAGTCGCCGATGCGCACCATGGCGTGCATCAGACGGCCGTCCGGGCTGGGCAGGCGGGCCAGCTCCACGGCGCCGAAGGCGCGCACGTAGAAGTCGATGGCGGCGTCGGCGCCGCGGCAGACGATGTGGGGCGTGAGGGTGGGCATGTTGGCGGGGATGGGGCTGACGGCGGGGGTGCTCATGGATTTCTCCTTGTATCGGGGGTGGTTTCAGGCCTGGCGGCCGGGGTGTGGATCGGCGGGGCCCAGCACCGGGTGCACTTCGATCTGCGCGGGCCGGCTGGCGCCGTGGGGTGTGGGGAAGCGACGTGCCCACTCGAGGGCTTCATCGCCGCTGCGGGCCTGGATCAGGGTGTAGCCGCTGATGCGCTGCCCGGGCCCGTCGAAGCCGCCGACTTCCACCCGGGGGCCTGCCTCGCCGTAGCGGATGCACCAGCCCTCGGCGTCGGGAGCCAGACTGGCGGCATCCAGCAGGGCGCCATCCTGCGCGAGGGCAGCATGGAATTCGGCCATCGCTGCCATCAGGTCGAGGTCGGGCGGGGTGCCAGCCTCCGGCTCGGCGCAGGCCTTCACGATGATCAGGAAGCGCATGGAGGCTCCTCCGGTTGCGGCTGGCGTGGTACGCCGGCTCCTGTGCTGTCGACGAAGGGCGCGGGCAGGAATCGACAGCGGTCGCAAGATTTTTCTCAGGCCGCCCGGCGGAAGGTGAGGTTGATGCGGCAGTTGCCGGTGGCCGGGTGGCTGCCCTCGGCGAGGGGGGCTACGCCGTGGAAGTACAGCCGTGCCGGGCCGCCCCAGACCACCACGTCGCCATGCATGAGGGGCAGGCGCAGGGGCCGCCCGCCCCGGGTCGGACCGCCGAACAGGAAGGTGGCCGGCAGGCCCAGGGACACGGAGACGATGGGCTGGCTCAGGTCGGCCTCGTCCCTGTCCTGGTGCAGGCCCATGCGGCAGCCGGGCAGGTAGCGGTTGATCAGGCAGGCATCGGGGGCGAAGTCGGCAAAGCCCGCCTCGGCGGCGGCGTGCCGGGCCAGGTCGGCAAGAAGGGCGGGCATGGAGGGCCAGGGCTGGCCCGTCTGCGGGTCGGCGGGGCTGTAGCGATAGCCGCGCCGGTCGCTGATCCAGCCCCGCTCGCCGCAGCTGCTCATGGCCACCGACATGGTCTGCCCGCCGGGTGTCTGCATCTGGCGGAAGGGCGCGCAGGCGGTGACGTCGGCCACGGCGGCCAGCAGCGCCTGGGCGTCGCTCAGGGCGAAGGCGCGCAGCAGTACGGCGCCGGGCGCAAGGGCTTCACGGGCGGCGAGGGTGTCGGGGAAGAGGTCGGCGTTCATGGGTGTGTTGCGGCAAATGAAGGCGTGATCGGCATGTGTGGGGTCGAATTCATTCGACCGCGGACTTTGCTCAGGCGCTTGCCAGTGATCTGGCGGGGTGGAGGTCGAATGAATTCGACCCCACGGGCACCTTCTTGCGGGCGATGGTTTTTCCCAATCGGGATCAGCGAAAGAGGCAATTGGACGCGCGGCCTGCCAGTGTCGAGAATGGCTCCATCAGATGCATTTTCGCAAGGAGAAGATCATGACCACGCTTCAATTGGCTCGTCACGAAGCCAGGACTCAGGCCCGCGGCCAGGTGCATGCCCATCCGGTCCGTTTCATCGTCGGGGCGGCCGTTGCTGCCACGGGGGCAGCGCTGTTCCTCGCCCAGGTGGCGCAGTTTCTCGCCACGGCAATCTGATCTGACCCCGGGAGGACGCATGCAGAATAACAACACGACGGGCACCGGGCTGGCCCTCGACGCCGCCGCCGTCACCGGCCAGGCCTGGCGCGACGCCTGGCGGCAGCAGGCACGCCAGCACCCGTGGATGACGGCCGGGCTGGCCTTGTCCATGGCGGCGGTGACCCTGATGCTGATTTCCGGTATCGCCGATGGCCTGTCTGGGGGCGGTGAGCCCCTGCGTCTGGCAACGCTCGGCGGCCTGGCCGGTTTTGCCGCGACGGCCTTGGGGGCGCTGGCGGGCATTGCCCTGGGGCGCATCTCGGCCCGCATGGAGGACAGCCTGCTCGGCTTCGCCGCCGGCATGATGCTGGCGGCCAGTTCGTTTTCACTGATCCTGCCTGGCCTCGCCGCGGCCAAGGAGATGACCGGCAACGGGGCGGCCGGGGCCCTCATCGTGGTGGCCGGGCTGGCCCTTGGTGTGCTTCTGATGCTCGGCCTCGACCGTTTCACGCCCCATGAACATGACAGCACCGGCCCCTGCGGCCCGGGCTGCGAGCGCATTGGTCGAGTCGGTTTGTTCGTGCTCGCCATCACCCTGCACAACCTGCCCGAGGGCATGGCCATCGGGGTGAGCTTTGCCCGTGGCGAGCTGGACGTGGGCCTGCCCCTGACCAGCGCCATCGCCCTGCAGGACATCCCCGAGGGCCTGGCCGTGGTGATGGCGCTGCGGGCTGCCGGCGTGGGGGCCTGGCGTGCGGTGCTGATGGCGGGCGCGTCCGGCCTGATGGAGCCCCTCGGCGCGCTGTTCGGGGTTGGCATCGCCGGTGGCCTGGCGGTGGCCTATCCCATCGGCCTGGGCCTTGCGGCCGGGGCGATGATCTTCGTGGTGTCCCACGAGGTGATCCCCGAAACCCATCGCAATGGCCACCAGACACCGGCGACCCTGGGCCTGATGGCCGGCTTTGCGGTGATGATGTTCCTGGACACGGCGTTGGGATAGTCAGGGGCAATCCCCATCAGCGAAATTGGCAATTGGACCATCGGCGGTGGCGCTCCGATACTGGAGTCAGCCCCGCCGAATTTCCTTCCGGGCGGTGGCCTCAATCCAGGGAGACAGCCATGAAATCCACCGACCAAGCCACAGGCCCGATGATGGACATCGGGATCACCGCCACCGACCGGGCCGAGATTGCCGCCGGCCTGTCGCGCCTCCTGGCTGACAGCTTCACCCTCTACATGCTGACCCACAACTTCCACTGGAATGTGAAGGGGCCCATGTTCAACAGCCTGCATCAGATGTTCATGGTGCAATACACCGAACAGTGGAACGCCCTGGACGTGATCGCCGAGCGCATCCGCGCCCTGGGTCATCCGGCCCCCGGCACCTTCAGCGAGTTCGCCCGCCTGGCCTCCATCGAGGCGCCGGAAGGTGTGCCCGCGGCGAAGGACATGATCCGCCTGCTGGTGGCGGCCCAGGAAGCCACCGCCCGCACCGCCCGGGGGCTCTTCCCGCTGGTGGACAAGGCCAGTGACCAGCCCACCGCCGATCTCCTCACCCAGCGCCTGGAGGTGCACGAAAAGACCGCCTGGATGCTGCGCAGCCTGCTGGAGGAGTGAGCCATTGTGGGGGCGAATTGATCGACAGCGGGCTCTCGGTCATCGGCATGCCGTGGAAGTGATGTGCTGAGGTCGAATGCGCATGGTTTCCTCGGCCAGCCGCGTCGCCTCACGGTCGATGTGCCCTCTCCTGTATGAACGACTTGCCGCGGTGATCTGTAGGGGCGACTTCAGTCGCCCATCCGCGCATTGCTCACCGACAAGCCCTTGATCGAAGTCCGCGGGCGACGGAAGTCGCCCCTATCCGTCCTCCGGCCACCGTCAGTGCCTCCCGCAAGCCCCACCCGCTTCACACGTCGGGTGATTTGACCCAGGCAATCCAGATCTTCGCCAGCATTCGGTTTGAGTCAGGTTCAGGAAGATCCGCTGCGGAAGGCCGGATGAACCCGGCCCCGCCGCCTCAGCCCGCATTCTCCCAGCGCAGGGGCAGGGCGGCGGGGTGGTGTCTGACGCCGTTCACCCGCAACAGCAGGCGTCGGGGTGGGCCGGGCAGGATCTCGGCGGTGGCCTGCAAGTGCAGCAGGCTGCCCCGGGTGAAATCGGGGAAGAGCAGGCCGGCCCTTGGGTTGAGCAGCAGGTTGCCCAGGGTGTTGAAGTAGTTGTTGCCGGCAAAGTCGTCGATGCCCAGAGTGTCGCCGTCCACGGTGATGAAGCCCGGTGGGCCGCCCCGGTGAGAGACATCCACACCGTGGGCCGGATCGGCGTCGTCCGCCGGGTGGGCGGTGGCGATGAAGAAGGTGTCGGCGGCGCGGATCCAGGCCCGATCGGTGTCACTCAGGCTGGCCCTTTCCTCGGCCGGCGCACCGGCGCGCCAGTCCGGGTCGAACAGCGCGCGGCGCGGCTGGATGTACTTGGGGCAGTTGCCGAAGCTTTGCGCCACGGCCAGGCTCAGCCCGTCGGCGCTGCGCGCCAGCACCCGCCCGTTGGCCCGGTTGCGCCGCCGCGTGTGGGCCTCGATGCCGAGCAGGCCGAAGCGTGCGCCGGGGAGCAGCAGGGCATCGAGAGGGGCGCCCGGCGCCGGCCGTCCGGCGATCTGCAAGTGGCGGCCATCCGGCGCCGAGACAAAGCCCGGCGATCCGGCCAGCATGCCGACATGGGGCTGGCCGGCCGGATCGGTGGCCGCCATCACCAGAAAGGGCAGGCTGGCGAAGAAGGCCCGGTGCTGCTCGGGCATCTCCTCGCGGATCACCCGCGGCCCCACCTCGGCGAGCCGCTCCCGGCTGCCGGCGGCGGACTGGAGGGCTGTCTCTCCGGCATGGAAGACGCTGTTCATGGTGCTCAGGCGCGCAGCCCGGCGGCCGTCACCGGCATCGGGAAGAAGCCGGGCAGCGCCTCCACCCGGGCCAGCCAGGCGCGGATGGCCGGGTAGGCATCGAGGGATACATTGCCCTCGGGCGAGTGGGCGATGTAGGTGTAGTTGGCCACATCGGCAATGGTCGGCGTGTCGCCGGGCACCAGCCAGGGGCGCTCGGCCAGTTCCTGCTCCATCACGGCAAACAGGGCGTGGGCGCGGGCGATCACCTCATCGGCATTGAATTGCATCTTGAACACCGTGAGCAGGCGCGCTGCACAGGGGCCATAGGCGACCAGACCGGCTGCCACCGTCAGCCAGCGTTGCACCTGCGCCTCAATGGCCGGGTCGGTGGGCAGCCAGTGGGGGGCGCCGTACTGGCGCGCCAGGTAGACCAGGATGGCGTTGGAGTCGGCCACCGTCACGTCGCCGTCGCGGATCACCGGCACCTGGCCGAAGCGGTTCATGGCCAGATAGGCGGGGGTCTTTTGCTGACCACCGAGGAGGTCCACGTCCACCGCCTCCACCGGCAGGCCGAGCAGGGACAGGAAGAGTTCGGCCCGGTGACTGTGGCCCGACAGGGTGAAACGGAAGAGCTGGATGGCTTGGGCGGGGTGTTTCATGGCAGACCTTTCGTGGGTGGTGGGGCGAGGGGAGACGCTGGATGGCAGTGTGGTTTAATCCGCAATCCGGATAAATGCCGGAACATGGATTTGACTGATCCGTTTAGTGGAGTAATGGCCGTGGACAAGCTGAAGGCAATGGCGACCTTCGTGCAGATTGCCGAAGCGGCCAGCCTGAGTGCTGCCGCCCGCGCCAGCGGGGCCTCCCTGCCGGCGGTGGTGCGCACCCTGGCGGCCCTGGAGGCAGAGCTGGGGGTGCGTCTTTTCAACCGCACCACCCGCCGCATCGCCCTGACCGGCGAGGGGCGCCACTATCTGGAAAGCTGCCGCAATCTGCTGGCTGCGCTGGGTGAGGCGGAGTCGGCCCTGCGCGACGAGGCGGATGATCCCTCCGGCCTGCTCACGGTGACGGCGCCGGTGCTGTTCGGGCAGATGTACGTGGCACCCGCGGTGACCGCCTTCGTGCAGCGCCACGCCGGCATGCGCTGTCGCCTGCTGCTCCTCGACCGAGTCACCAATCTTCTGGAGGAGGGCATCGACGTGGGGGTGCGCATCGGCCACCTGGAAGATTCGTCACTGATTGCCCATCCCGTCGGCAGAGTGCGGCGCATGGTGGTGGCCAGCCCGCACTACCTGGCCCGCCAGGGCATCCCCGCCCACCCGCGGGATCTGCTGCAGGCCAACTGCGTCGGTTTCTCGGCCGGGGGCGGGCCCTGGTGGCGCTTCGAGGAGAAGGGGCGCAGCTTCACCGTGCCGGTCACCGGCAACCTGGAGTTCAACCACGTGGCGCCGGCCGTGGACGCCTGCCTGGCTGGCCTGGGCTTTGGCATGTTCATCTCCTACCAAGTGGCACCGCATCTGGCCGCCGGGCGCCTGTGCGTAGTGCTGGAGGCCTTCGAGACCCCGCCCCGGCCGATCAGTGTGGTCTATCCCCACGCCCGCCTGCAGCCGGCGCGGGTGCGGGCCTTCGTGGCCTGGGTGCGCGAGGCGCTGGAGGCGGCGGGCCTTTGCAGCTAAGGCACGCTGGAGGCTGGAGGGGGTTTGTGGGGGCGACTTCAGTCGCCCGCGGACGCCAGATCAAAGGCATGCCGGTGATCGACGCGTGGTGGGCGACTGAAGTCGCCCCTACGAGTCGCCCCTGCGAGCCATCCGTACGAGTCGCCCTTGCGGGAAAGGCCGCGCAGACGGCTTTATCAGGTGCCACCTCGAACCGGGGTCCCTGGGGAGGATCCCGGTGCTGGAACGCAGCCCATGACCAGAGGGTAGAATCGGGCGCTCCCCCATCAGGGGCCGGCCCTGCGCCCCGCCCCCCGTGCACCGTCATGAAGCCGAGTCCGAAAATCCCTCTGTCCTGCGTGTTTGCGGCCGTGCTCGTGAGTGCCATGGTCAGCCCGGCGGCGGCCTTGTCACCCCCGGATGTCTTCGCCACGGTGGCGCCGGCCCTGGTGGTGCTGGAGGTGCGTGATGGCGAGGGGCGGCGCGTGGGCAGCTATTCGGCAACCCGGCTGGGGGCCGGCCGCTTCGTCACCGTGTGCGAGGTCCTCGACGGGGCGGCCAGCCTGCAGCTCGGCGCCGGGCCGCAGCCCCTGCAGGCCCGCGTCGTGGCCCGGGATCGGGAACGCAACCTGTGCCTGCTCGCGGCGGATGGGGATGCGGGGCCGGCCCTGCCCAGGGCGCGCCCTTCCGCACCGGGGAGCCGGGTGTTCGCGGTGTCCAACGCCCTGGGCCTGGGGGTCGGTATTTCCGAGGGGGTGGTGTCCGGGGTGCGGCGCTTCGCGGTGGGCGACTACATCCAGTTCACCGCGCCCATCTCTCCGGGCTCGGAAGGTGGGGCCCTGGTGGACGCGTCGGGGGCGCTGGTGGGCATCATCGATTATCGTCGGCGCGACGGGCAGAACGTCAATTTCGCCTCCCTGGCCGCCTGGGTGGACGAGATCGAGCTGCGGGCCGCCCGCAACGTCGAGCAGTTGCAGCGCTACGACGCCGCCTCGGCCCTGCTCAAGGCGGAGCGCTGGAGCGAACTGCAGACCCTGAGCGCCGACTGGGCCCGGCGCGAGCCGGACAGCGCCGATGCCTGGCGCTTCGCCGTGGGCGCCGCCCGCGGCCTGAAGCAGGGCCCGCAGGAACTCGACGCCTGGCGCGCCCTGTGGCGCATCAGCCCGGATCGCCCGGACGTGGGCTACGGCCTTGGCCAGGCCCTTGCTGCGGCCGTGCTGCGCCGCGAGGCCCTGGAGCATGCCCAGGCCCTGGTGGCGGCCCACCGGGAGTACGCACCGGCGCGCCTGCTTGTCGCCCAGGCCCGCCACGCGGCGGGCCAGTACCGGGAGGCGGAGGCGTCCTACCGGGAGGCCATCGATCTCGATCCGTGGCAGATGCCGGCCTACTGGGGTTTGGCCGATCTGGCTCGCCTGCGTGGCGATCACGCCACCTCGATTTCCCTCTATGCCCGCCTGGCCAGTCTGTACCCGGAAGCCCCGGGGCCCCGCTATGGGCTGGCCCAGGCCTACCTGAACGCAAACAAACCGGAGCGCGCCTACGGGGTGCTCGCCCGCCTGCCCGACAAGGACAAGGATGACGCGGCGACCTGGTACTGGCGCGGAGTCGTCGAAGCGCGCCTGGGGCGGCCGGAGGCGGCGATCGGCGCTTTTCGCGAAAGCCTGGCCCGTGATCTGCAGGGCTCCGACCGGGCCTGGGTCGGACTGGGCCTGGCCTACTACGAGATGAAGCGTTTTCCCGAGGCCATCGCGGCCTTCGACGCGGCCCACCGCGCCAATCCCGCAGAGCCTTTCTGGGACTACCAGCTGGGCGTGATGCAGAAGGACGGTGGTCGCTCCGAGGAGGCCCTCGCACGTTTCCAGGCCCTCGCCACGCGGGCGCCCGACGAGGCCCGCAACTGGCGCCAGGTGGGTTTCACCTTGTCTATCCTGGATCGCCAGGCGGAGGCTGTACTCGCCCTCGAGCGCTCCCTGCAGATCGATCCGGCCCAGGCCAAGGTGTGGGCGGTACTGATCGAGGCCCAGCGCCTCCTTGGCCGGCGGGCGGCGGCCCTGGATGCCTACGAGAAGCTCCGTGCCCTGGACGGCAAGGCCGCCGAGGAGGCCTGGCGAGCCAATTTTGCGGGCCTGGAAGAGAAGGGAGCCGCACGATGAAGCCGATGGCATGGATGCTGGCGGGGGTGCTCGGTGCTGCCAGTGGCATGGCGGCGGGAGAGACGGACGACGCGAAGCAGGTCTTTTCGCTGGCCTCGCCGGCGGTGGTGACCGTACGCACGGAGGACGGCCAGGGCGTCGCCGAGGGGCAGGGTAGTGGTGTGGTGGTGGCACCGGAGCGGGTCGTCACCAACTGCCACGTGATCGAGAGCGCCCCGGTGATCCGGGTATTTTCGGGCGACAAGGGGCTGCCCGCCATCTGGCTGCGCCGGAATGCCGTCCAGGACCTGTGTCTGCTGCAGGTGGATGGGCTGGGGGCGGTGCCGGCCCGGCTGCGCCAGGGGCCCGTTCCCAAGGTGGGAGAGCCGGTCTTTGCGGTGGGCAATCCGCTGGGCTTCGGCCTGGCGGTGAGTGCCGGCCTGGTGGCGGCGGCAGAGCAGACGCAGCCCCATCCGTATCTGGTCAGCACCGCACCCCAGTCCCCCGGCTCCAGCGGCGGTGGCCTGTTTGACCGGGAAGGACGGCTGGTGGGGGTGACCCGGGCCATCCTGGGCACGGGGCAGAACCTCAACATGGCGGTGTCCGCAGCGGGGGTAGCCGGATTGCTGGCGGGAGGAGAGGCACCGCCGGCGCCCGTGCTCATGCCGGCCCCGGAAAAGCGCTGGCTCCCTGAGGCCGAGACCCTGATCCGGAGCGAAGACTGGGGCGCGCTTGAGGCTCACGCCCGGGCGTGGACGGCGGCCCAGCCCGAGTCTGCGCCAGGGCACGCCACCCTTGGTCAGGCCTTGCTCAGGCTGCAGCGTCTGCCGGAGGCAGAGGCTGCCATCCTTCGGGCCCTGCAGATCGATCCTTTCCTCTTCTGGGCGTGGACCCACCTTGCCCTGGTGCAGTACGCACAGGGCACGCCGGCTGCTGCCGAGGCCAGTCTGGCGAAGGCGGATGCGATCCATCCCATCAATGCCGAAACGGCCGTACGCCGTGCCGAGTGGCTTCGAGGGCAGCGGCGCCTGGATGAGGCCCGCGCCCACGCGAAGGAGGCGGTCCGACGCGCTCCGGGGTGGATTTCGGCCTGGCGGCTGCTTGGTCAGATCGAGGATGAACTGGGGCTCCACCAGGACGCAGCCCGGGCGCTCTCCGCCGCTGCACGGCTGGGGGATGTGGACGGCGCCGTGCGCAGCCGCCTGGCCGAGCTGTATGCGCAGTCCGGCAAGGTCGATGACGCGAGCCGCCTGTCGGCGGGCGCCGAGGGCAGCAGGCGGGAGCAGGCCCGCACCCAGCTTGTCCTGGGGCAGGGTGAGCTCAAGCGCGGCCGCCTGGGGCCGGCGGAGGAGGCCATGCGCAAGGCGGTCGTCCTGGCGCCAGACCTCGCCGATGCGTGGTCGGGGCTGGCGGTGGTGCTGATGCGCCTCGGGCGCCCCCAGGAGGCCGAAGCAGCCGCCGAGAAGGCGGTGGCCCAGGCGCCCACCCATGCCGATATGCTGGCCAACCGGGCGGGTGTCCGGATGGAACTGAACAAGCTGCCTGAAGCCATTGAGGACGCCCGGCGTGCCGTGGAACTTGACCCAAAGGCCCTCCATGGCTGGCGCATGCTGAGCCTCGCCTATCTCAAGGCCGGCAAGCCACGGGAAGCGGCCATGGCCTACCAGAAGCTTGATGGCATGGTCAGCATGACCGCTGACGAGCTGGTGTCGTGGGCCGAAGCCATGCTCGGCACCGGCAACCCGGATCAGGCACTGTTCATCCTGCGCAGGGCCGAGGCGGCTGATCCGAAGCTGCTGCGCATGTGTCTCACCACCGCCAAGGCCCTGGGGGCCAAGGGGGACGTGGCCGGGGCTCTGGCCTATGAGGAGCGGGCGCTGCTGATTGATCCGGTGAACGTGCATGCCTGGAGTGGCAAGGGCTACGCCCTGATGAAGCTGGGGCGCCTGGCCGAAGCCATCGAGCCCCTGGAAACGGCGGTACGCCTTGATCCGAACATGGCCAATGCCTGGATCAACCTGGGTGAGGCACAGCTGCGCAGCCGCAACCTGGGCCGGGCCATCCAGTCCCTGGAAAAGGCCCTGACCCTGAGCCCGACAGCCATGGATGCGCGCTACTACCTGGCCCAGGCCTACCTCGGCGCGCGCCTGCCCCAGAAGGCCCGGGAAAACGCCCAGCGTGTGCTGGAGCGGCAACCCGGTGCGGCACCGGTGATGACCCTGGTGGTGCTGAGCCACCTGATGGAGAACAACCTGCAGGCGGCGTCAGACGCCTACCTGCCGTTGCTGCAGCGCGCCCCCGATGCGGCCCGCAAGCTCCGCCAGCAGGCCATCACCAACGGCGTCGCTGCGGCCCGCAACTGGCCCGAGTAAGGCCCGGGCGCTTCCGGTGGCTCAGAGGGTGTGAAGAAATCGTAGCGAGCGGTTCGAGTTCGCCCCGAGAAGCGCAGCCGTACAAGGGTACGGTGAGCATCCCAGGGGCGAAGTCAGGCCGCGCAGTAGATTTATTCACACCCTCTCAGCGCTCCCGCTGCCAGAGCATCCCATGGGTGACGATGAACTGGTACTTGCGGGCGTGCTCGCGGATCACCAGGGGCACTTCCTCCTCACGGCGCAGCACGAAGCCCTCTTCACGCAGGTAGGCCTTGAGGGCGTCGGCACTCTTCACCGGCTGGCCGTCCTGTTCGTAGCCGCCGAGCCAGGCTTCCCTGGGCGTGAATTGCTCCAGCCATGAATAAGGCGAGAACAAGGCTACCAGCCCGCCCACCTTGACCAGGCCCCGGTGGCCGCCGAGGCGACCGAGCAGGGACTTGGGGCTGGGCAGGCGGCATAGCAGGTTGGCCAGCAGCACTGCATCCATGTCCACCAGCTCGGCGGGCAGGGAGCAGGCGTCGGCCTGGCGGAAGCTCACCCGGCTGCGGTCGATGGCCGGGTCGATGCGGGCGGTCAGGGTCTGGCCGAGGTCGCCCTCGTCACGGCGGAACCAGGGGCGGCTGCCGTCCTTCTTCAGGGCATTGGCGGCGTCGATGAAGGCGCGGGACAGATCCATCCCGAGCACCTCGTTGAAGCCCCGGGCCAGTTCAAAGCTGGCGCCGCCGACAGCGCAGCCGATGTCCAGGGCGCGTGCGGTGCCGCTGGCGTACTGGCGCGCGCCGTCGATGAGCCAGTCGGCGCAGCGCTGGGGAAAGGCCGTGGCGCGCTGGGGGCCGCCGGGCCAGGGCATCTGGGTCTGGGGTTCGCCGTGGTGGAGGAGCATGTAGTCGTCCACCATGCGTGCGTCTTCGTACACCTGCCGGCCGGAGTCGGCCATGGCGAGTTTGACGATGCCACCATCGTGGGCGGCCTGGACCACACGGAAGCCGGCGTGCTGGAAGAAGTGGGGGCGGAAGTGGAAGCGCGCCCACACGCTGGCCTCGTCACCGCAGGAGATCCACGAGCCCCCCAGGATCATCTGGTGCTGGCCGTCGTAGCAGGGGGTGGAGAAGTCATCGTAGTAGGGATGGACCTTGCTTCCGGGCAGGGGGTGGAAATCGTCCCCATGCCACTGCCACACGTTGCCGAACACGTCGCGGGCGCCGCTGGCGGCCGGCTGGCCGGCATCCACCGGCCACGGGGAGCCGTGGGCGAGCTGGCTGTTCCAGCCGAGCGTCTGGCCCAGGCGGGTGCCATCGTGGTGGGCGGCGGGGTTGGTGCTGGCCCACGAGGCCTCACGCAGGGCGTGATGTTCGGCCTCGGTGGGCAGTCGACAGGGAATGCCGTCCCGGGCGCTGCGCCAGGCGCAGAAGGCGGCGGCCTCGTGGGCGTTGACCTCGGCCGGCCAGCTCCACGGCATCGGGATGGTCTCGAAGAGCGTGCGCAGGCGGTATTGGTGCAGGCCGGCGGGGCCGTCGGGCACCCAGAAGCACGGCCACTTGCTGTTGCGGAAACTGCGCCATTCCCAGCCGGCCTCGGTCCACCACTGGGGGTCGAGATAGCCGCCACTCTGGATGAACTCGAGGAAGGCGCCATTGCTGACGAGCTGGCTGTCCGCCCGGAAGGCCTGCACCGCCACTGTCCGCTCGCCGTACTCGTTGTCCCAGCCGAAGCTGGGCCAGTCGCGGGGCTTGCCGATCTTCGCCTGGACGGCGGGCAGATCGACGAAGCGCGGCAGGGGGTAGTCGGTGCCGGCCATGGGCGGGAAGGGGGCGAGCGTGCCGGCGCTGGGGTGCAGGGCGGGCCATTCGGGCGGACGCTGGACGCTGTCGATGGGCAGCTCGCGGATCAATACCGAGGAGGTTTCCAGGTGGATGCGTTCGTGCTCGAAACCCAGGAACAGCGCCCACAGGGGGTGATCCATGGTGATCGGCGCGTGGCCGGCGGAAAGGTCGGGGTGGGTCTCGATGACCTGTCGCACCGTGGTGTAGACCTGCTGCCGATAGCTGTGGGCTTCGGCAAAGCTGGGCCACAGCATCTCGTTCTTGGACATGTCATCCCAGCGCATCTCGTCCACGCCGGTTTCGAAGATGCGCTCGAAGTAGGGATTGATGGGGTTGTCGATGAGGCCCGCGACCCGCAGCTTGTTCACATAGAGCGCCGCCGGATGGCAGTAGTAGAACAGCATGGGGTGGCGCAGGTGATGGTAGGGCGGCCGATAGAAGGCGGCCTCACCCTGCAGGCCGGCAAACAGCAGCTCGGTGAGGGTCCAGCCGTTGTCGAACACGGCCAGCACGGACTCGCGGGTACAGGTGTCGAGCCGGGGCTGGGGCAGGGCGGTGAGGCGGCCGTCGGGCTGACAGCCGGGGCAGTCGGCGGGGGGCAGGCCGGTCCACCACCAGGCCGGGCGGGGGCCGTGCAGCAGGGCATCGTGTTCGCCGCGGAGGTTCTGGCGCCAGGGTTCCACGGCGGCGGGGATGGCCGGTTCGAGGGTGGGGTGGGACATGCGGGTCTCCTGGAGTGCTTCCTTGTTATGTCTGCGGGGTCAGGCGAAGAGTTCGGCCTGGGCCGGTTGGGGTGTTGCGTGTTCGGGGGTGGCGTCGCGGCGGCTCAGGCTGGCCACGCGCACGCCGAGCAGGCGGATGCGTCGGTCGAGCTGCACGCGCCGGGCACATTCCCCCGCCGCCCGGCGGATGGCCGCCGCCTCGCCGGTGGGGGCGGGCAGGGTCTGGTCGCGGGTGACGGTGTGGAAGTTGTCGAAGCGCAGCTTGAGGCCGATGGTCTTGCCCACGTAGCCCTTGCGCGCCAGATCGGCGGCGAGCTGTTCGCACAGACGGGTGAAGTGCCCGGAAAGTTCGGCCTTGTCGGCGCGGGGGTGCAGGTCGCGTTCGAAGGTGGTCTCCCGGGACAGGCTCTTGGGCTCGCTGCGCGTGACCACCGGGCGGGTGTCGTCACCATGGGCCGCCCGATGCAGCCACACGCCGTAGCGCTCGCCAAAGTGGTCCTGCAGCCAGGCCGGATCGGCTGCGGCCAGATCGGCGATGCTGACAATGCCCAGGGCTTCGAGGCGTGCGGCGGCCTTGGGGCCGATGCCGTTGATGCGCCGGGCGGGCAGGGGCCAGATGCGTACGGGGATGTCCTCCGCCGCCACCACGGTGATCCCGGCGGGTTTTTCCAGGTCGGAGCACAGCTTGGCCAGCAGCTTGTTGGGCGCCACGCCCAGGGAGCACGACAGCCCGGTGGCCTCGCGCACGGCCTGCTGCAGGCGCAGGGCAATGGCCCGGGCACCGTCGCGGCTGCCGTCGGGGTTGAGGACGGTGAGGTCCAGGTAGATCTCGTCGATGCCCCGATCTTCCATCTCCGGGGCAATGGCGCACACCGCGGCCTTGAACAGGCGCGAATGGTGCCGATAGGCGTCGAAGTCGGCGGGTAGCAGGATGGCGTCGGGTGCCAGCTGGGCAGCCTTCATCAGGCCCATGCCCGAATGCACGCCCAGCGCCCGCGCTTCGTAGGTGGAGGTGGTGATCACTCCGCGCCCGGCATAACTGCGCAGCCGTGGAAAATCTTCGAGCCGTTCGCCCGCGGCAGCCCTGCGCCCACCCACCACCACCGGCAGCCCCCGCAACTGCGGGTAACGCAACAGCTCCACCGACGCGTAGAACGCGTCCATGTCCAGGTGGGCGATGCTGCGGGGGAGGTGGGGCATAGGGCAGGGATCGGGTGTGTGGAGTGAATTCCGCCGGCTATTTTGCACTACCGTGCGTCACCGTGCCCTGCCTTGTCCGGCAACGCGGCCGCAGTCCATGCCGGGGCACGGGGTTCCCAGGTGCTTTGGGCGGAAGGCCGGTTGCACCGGCGGGAAGCACGCAGGCCCCTTGCCGGCCGGATTGCCAACATTTGGGGCATATCCGCATGGACTGGAAGCCCGTATGCCGGAGAACGCGAACTCCTGCATTTTCGGGGCCAATACGTGGTTGAATTTGACTAGGGCAGGCAGGATAATCAGAAAGCTTTAGGCCGGGCTCCGTGCGCGTTCCTGAATTCAGGATCTGTTTGGGCTGTCTGGCATAAGTGTTTGATACGAATTTGTTTTCTCATTTTTGCGCTGTCTTTTGACGCATCGGCGGATGCCGGTTCCGGCGCCTGCCTGCGGCTGTGGATTGCATGTGTCCCGCTGAATTAGCATGGGTGTCTTGATGAACAGAATCCCTGTCCTTTTGCTGCTGCTCTCCACAAGTCTGATGGCGCAGACACCGTCACCGACCATCCGCATCTGCGACGAGAGCGGCTGTTCGGAGCGACCCCGTGATTCCGTCACTTTCAATCCCGCGGCGGTGGGTGATACTGCTGCCGAACAGCAGGCAGCCAAGCTGATTGCCCTGGCGGAGAAGGATCCCCGCGCTGCCTACGATCTGGGTTTGCGCTACTTCCGGGGTGACGGTGTGCGCCAGGACAGCTACCAGGCGCTCAAGTGGATGCGTGATGCCGCTGAGCGTGGGTTCCTGAAGGCCCAGACTGCCGTCGGCCGCTTTTACCTGATGGGGCTTGAAGAGATGGGCTCGGATCCGGCCGAGGCAGAGAAGTGGCTGTCCATCGCGGCAGGGCGCGGTGACAAGGAGGCGAAGTCCCTGCTGGCCCAGGCTAGCAAGGCGAAGCAGAATGAGGTCGCGTATCGGCGCTGGGCCGATTCGCAGCGGGTCATCTGGAACAGCTACTGGATGGAGCGCTACCAATATGAATGGCAATGGCGCAACGGGGGCTGGTACGACCACCGCCCCTACGGCGCCCGTTACTGAGCGCCGCGGGCGAACTGCCCCCGGCCCAAGGCTGAACCACCCGATGATCCCTTTTCATAGGAAGAGTGCCGATGTTGAACGCTAAACTTACCACCATTGCCGGCGTGGTCGCCGCATCCCTGACCCTGGGAGGTTGCGCCAACACCCCTCTGGCCGGCGGTTCCGTGAGCTCCGGTTCGCCCAACGCCACCGCGGTGAGCGGTGCAGCCGGTGGCGGCACCAGTGCGGGGGCAAACGTATCCCTCGAACGGTGTCCCGCGCCGCTGGGCACGCTGGCGGTGGATGATGGCCGTGGCAAGGAGTGGTATGCCAGCTTCGGTGCAGCGACCAGGGTCACCACCATCGAACCGCTGATCCGTCTGGCCGTTCAGCAGTCCAACTGCTTCGTGATCACCTCGGTCGGCAACGCCCGGACCGAAAGCAAGCTCTCCGCGATCACCGACAAGCAGCGCAATTCGGGCGAGTTCCGAGCCGGCTCCAAGCAGCAGAAGGGCCAGCGCGTCGCGGCAGACTACTACATGGAGCCGTCGATCATCATCGACAACTCATCCACCGGCCGGATGGCCGGTGCCGTGGGCGGCCTGCTGGGCCCGGGCGGCGCGTTGGTCGCTGCTGGTATGGAGAGCAAGGTCTCCGTCGTGACCATGACCCTGTTTGATATCCGTTCCGGTGTTCAACTGGCCATCTCTGAAGGTAACGCCACCGCCACCAACTTTGGCGCAGCCCTGGGGGCGTTTGGTCCTGGCGCAGCGGGCGGCCTCGGCGGCTTCTCCCAGACGCCTGAAGGCAAGGCCACAGTCGCCGCCTTCACAGACGCCTACAACAAGATGGTCGTTGCCCTGCGCAACTACAAGGCCCAGGACGTAAAAGGCGGTCTCGGCCGTGGTGGTCAGCTGAAGGTGAACTGAGCGCTGCCCGGGGGGCCGGATCCGTCGCGTCAGCCCTGCCGGGCGATGCTGCCAGTCATCTCACGCGGCGTTCCGGCAAGATCCTGAGCATGGGCAGCGCTGCGGCCTTGCGCCGCATTCAGGGGCCACACCTGACGCCCCGCCCGGGGTGCGGCAGACGTGAGCTCCCAGGTCTGCCTGAACCACGACGTGCCCCCTGGGAGCACGGTAACAGCCGTGTCGTGGAACCGTCGGGCAGGCCCTGCCCCAGCTGGCGCCGGTGGCCAGCGGCGTGTCCCATAAGGTCTTCTCGCGGTTCGATGTGCGCTGTGCGGGCGCGGCCTTCCAGAATTCAGGAGGTCGCTGCCCACAGCATCGCGGCGGAGGTCCGTGCATCCGAGCCGTCTCCTCGCCAAACCCCTGGAGCCGCTCCATCAGTGGCGGGCGCTTCATCAACTTCTGCAGCGAGGCGCCGGTGGCGAGCAGCGATGCTTGCCCACCGGGCAATGCCGTGCTGCGCGTTATCCGCGGGCATCAGTGCGGCCGCATGGCATTGCCAAGCGCTGTGCTACATTTCCTTCGAAAGTAGTGACCTAATTGCGGAGATGACATGATCGTAAAAATGCGAGTTTTGAGTACGTGCGCGCTGGCTGTGGTGACCGTTGCGGGCATGGCAGGTTGTTCGAGTAACCCGGAGAAGAAGGAGAGCGCGCCGGCACCTTCTGCACAGACACCGGTGCAAGCCCCGGCTCCAGCCCCCGTCGTGCAGGCGCCTGCTGCTTCGGCTTCGGTCAAGGCAGAGCTACCCGTCAAGGGGCGGAAGGGGGGCAAGGCAAAGCCAACGAAGTCGGTGGCGTCCGTGCCGACTGCAGAGTCCGCTCCTGCGTCCGCTCCGACTGCGGCTCCAGAAAAGTCTGCGGCGCCGACGCCAGGAAAGATTGGCCCGGGAATGAACGCTCGCGGTGAGGTCGTGGATTCCTCAAAGGTTGAATCGGGCTACGGTCAGAAGGTGAAGGGAGTTCGTGACTACGATGGCGAGATTACGGGGCGCCCGGCTCCGGGCAGCAAGTTTGCCCGTCTGCAGATTGGCATGCCTTTGAAGCAGGTGACCGACCTGATCGGCCAGCCCTCAGATGAAGGGAGCTATATCACTGGCAAGGCGTTTATCCCTTTCTTTTTTGGTGGGGACAGGCATCGCCAAGAGCTGGTTTATAAGGGGCAAGGCAGGCTAATCTTTGCCGGTGGCTCGATGGGTGATCTGGCCGGGGCAAATCTGATCTGGATCATCCATAACGCTAACGAGCCAGCCTATCGATGAACTGGATGGTCCGCGCAGGGAGCGTTCTCATTTGCGATAGTGAGGCTCCAAGGGCCTGAAAATGTCAAAGGAGACAAAAAATGCCCAAGTCATCCCTTCAGGGTAAGCGCATCCTGGTCACTCATGCAGATGCCTTCATGGGGCCTGTGCTATGTGATGTGCTTGCCCGTCACGGTGCAACGGTATTGCCCAGCACCGATCCACTGCGCGAACCGGAGGCCCCGGCGGCCCTCATTGCGGCATCGGGCCAGGTGGATGTTCTCGTCGCCAACCTGGCCATCCGCAATCCGCGCACCTCGGCCACCGACGTGGACGAGGCGGAGTGGCGTGAGGTGTTTGCCGCCCTTGTCGATCCCCTGCCGCGCCTGTGCCGGGCGGTGCTGCCGGCCATGATCGCGCGGCGTGCCGGCAAGATCCTGCTCATGGGCAGCGCCTCGGCCTTGCGGGGCATCAAGGGGGCCACCACCTACAGCGCCGCCCGTGGCGCCCAGCTGGCCTATGTGCAGTCGCTGGGTGTGGAGGTGGCTGGCCACAACGTGCAGGTCAATGCCATCGCCCAGAACTTCGTGGACAACCCCACCTACTTTCCGCCCGAGGTGCAGGCCGACCCGCGCTTCCAGGACCGCCTTAAACGCGAGGTGCCCCTGGGCCGTCTGGTGAGTGCCAGCGAGGACGCGGAGTTCGCCGCCTATCTGTGCAGCGAGGCCGCCAACTGCTTCGTGGGGCAGGTGTTCCCGGTGTGCGGGGGCTGGGTGCAGCGCTAGTCGTCCAGGCGGGAAATCCGGTTTCAGATTTATTTGAATCGAATAATCTCGATGTAAAATTTTGTGTCTTATGACTATGACATTTGAATAAATGTCTTAATGGCGACCTGGTGTGTTTTTGTTCAGGTTTATGCCAAAAAGACTGTTGCCGGGCCTGGTGGGGGCCCTGCTTCCCCTCTGCACTTCGGCGGGTGTCGTCCCGGATGGTCACACGGCGACCACTGTGTCGATGGCCCCGTCGGGCAAGACCCTGATCCAGCTGGCGCCAGCGGCCGGCGGCGTGTCCCACAACGTCTTCTCGCGGTTTGATGTGAGCCCGGCGGGGGCGGCCTTCCAGAATCAGGCGGTCGGCGCCCGCAGCATCGTGGCGGAGGTCCGTGCGTCCCAGCCATCGTTGATTGAAGGGCCGGTGTCAGTGGATGGCCCCCGGGCCAACCTGATCCTCGCCAACACCAACGGCCTCGTCATCAATGGCGGGAGCTTCATCAACTTCGGCAGCGTGGCCCTGGTGGCGGGCAGCGTCGCGCTGGAGAGCCGGGCGGTCGGAAATAGCGTCCAGACCTATGTTTCCGCCGCCTCGGGGAACGGAGCCATCCGCATCGGCCCCGACGGCCTGGCGGCCGATCTGATCCGGCTCGAGCTGCTGGCCCGGCGCATCGAGGTGGCCGGGCCCCTCGTCAATGCCTACAGTTCGCCCACCGCCCTGCTGCGACTGGTGGCGGGCGATGCCAGCGCGCTCTTCGATACGGCGGCCTCGCCCACCGACAACCTGACCCCCTGGGCCTACTACACCGCAGGAAAGTCCACGGGCCAGGGCATCGTCATCGATCTCGCCACCCAGGCCAGGATCAGCTCGGGGCGCATCGAGCTGCTGGTCACCGATGCCGGCGCCGGCGTGCGCAATGCGGGCCATCTGCAGGCCACGTCGGGCGATTTCGTGATCGACAGCGCCGGCCTGCTGGAGCAGAAAGGCGGCCGCATCGAGGCGGCCGGCGACATCCGCATCCGGGCCGGATCCGTGCATCAGGCTCAGGCTGAGTCAGGCGATGTACCGTCGATCTCCGCGGCGGGGAGCCTGGATGTCCAGGTGAGCGGCAGCCTGAGCAACCTGGGCGGCAGTCTCTCCGGCGTGGCCCGTAACCCCGCGGAAGGGGCGGCGCCGGCTGCGCTGCGCATCGTCGCCGGTGCTGACATCGTCAACCAGACGCCCGCAGGTGGCGCCGGTGCGGTGATCTTCGGCGCCGCCGATGATGTGCTGCTGGAGGCGGGGGGCGACATCCGCAACATCAACGGGCGGGTGGTCTCCAACGGCGCCCTGAGCCTGCACGCTGGCGGAACGGCGCTCAATGAGTCGGTCTTCGTGGCCGGGAGTGGCCGCAGCATGTCGTCCCGGGACGAGCGCAACTGGCTCGGCCTGCCCCGCGAGCGCCACACCACGACCATCGACAACGGCGTGCTGGCCGACCCGGCGCACACGGCCTACTGGGTGGCCGACGGCCAGCTCAGCGTCACCGCCCGGCAGGTGCACAACCTGGGCGGCAGCCTGCTCGCCAACGCCGGCGACGTGGTGCTCGACGCGGGCAGCGAGATCCTCAACCGGGCCTGGCTTACCGGCGCCCTCACCCTGCGGGAGACCTGCAACCTCCTGTTCTGCCGCCGCATGGCGGAGGTCAGCGAAAGCCTGGTGGGCGGGCAGATCCTGGCCAGCCAGGACGTGCGCCTCAAGGCTGGTGAGCGTCTGCTGAACGACGGGGGCCTGATCCATGCAACCCGGGACATGCAGCTGGACGCGCCCCGCATCGAGGCGCGGGGTGTGCCGGTGCATGTGGCACTGAGCCGGGCCGACGGGTTGCGCGCCTTCTTCGGTGACCATTGGGCGGGGCTGTATGCCATCGACCAGGGGGGCGGCTTCACCGCCCAGACGGGGCGGCTCAGCCTGCGCGGCCAGGCCATCCAGGATCGGGGCTTCTTCATCGCCAGCCAGGGCATCGATGGCGTCATCACCGTGCTGCGGGCGCCGGGGCGGGATCCGGTCGAGCTGAGCAGCCACCTGGGGATCTTCAGTGCGGTCTGGCGCTGATCCGCTGCGGCGCCTGGCCCTGGCCTCGGTCCACGTACTGGTCCTCGGACTGGCGGGGACGGCAGCCCATGCCCAGCAGTCGCCGCGTCAGGACCAGGGCGATCGCATCCTGCGCGAGGAGATGGAACGGGAGCGGGAGCGCCTGTTGCGCCAGCCCACGCCACGCATCGAGCAGCCCGCCACCCCCGCTGCGGTGGGGCTGGATCCAGCCGACGTGGCCGAAACCGCGCCCATGTTCCGTATCGAGCGCATCGAGCTGCAGGGCGAGGCGCTGCTGCCGGCGGATGTCCTGGCCCGCCGCCTGCGGCCGTTCACCGGCCTTGAACTTGGCACCGTGCGCATCGGCCTGCTGCTGCAGGGGCTCAACGCCGATCTGAT
Organism: Zoogloea sp.; assembly: GCF_044344315.1. Lineage (GTDB taxonomy): Bacteria > Pseudomonadota > Gammaproteobacteria > Burkholderiales > Rhodocyclaceae > Zoogloea. Next base: position 31,993 of record NZ_JBIJDC010000027.1, read on the forward strand.
CGAGGCGGGCCTGATCACCTCCCGGGCCTACGTGGTGAGCCAGAACCTGGCGAGTGGCGTGCTCAGCCTGCGCATCGTGCCGGGCCGCATCGAAGCCATCCGCTACAACGGCAGGCTGCTGGAGGCTGACGCCATGGATGCGCCCGGCGTGCGCCTGGCCCTGCCCATGGGGGTGGGCGACATCCTGCAGCTGCGGGACATCGAACAGGGGCTGGACCAGCTCAACCGCCTGCGCGGCCGACAGGCCCAGGTGCGCATCGTGCCCGGGCAAACCCCGGGGGGCTCGGTGCTCGAGTTCGTCGATCCGCCCGTTGCGTCGGCCTGGCGTGCCTGGCTGGGCGCCGACAACCAGGGCAGCCCCGCCACCGGTACGCGGCGCCTGCGCCTGGGGCTGGAGACGGGCGACCTGCTTGGCCTCAACGAGAACCTCAACCTCGGCTACACGGGCAGCCTGGAGACCAATGCGCTCAATGCCAGTTTGTCGCTCGCCTGGGGCTACAACACCTTCAGCCTGCTCACCACCTGGTCCGAGTACCAGAGCCTGATCGGCAACGTGGCGCTGCTCCATGGCAGTTCCACCAACCAGGCGGCGTCGTGGAACCGGCTGCTCTTCCGCGACCGGGATACCAAGGTGGCGGCCGACCTGGCCCTGTCCGTGCGGGAGGCGCGGCGGGAGATCAACAACGTGGCCCTTGCCCCGCAGAAACTCACCGTGCTGAGGGCCGGCATCAACCGCCTGACCCGCTTCGAGTTGCCGGCGATGACCGGCCAATGGATGGTCGATGGGGGTTTCTCCCGGGGGCTGGATGTCTTCGGCGCCATGGGCGACGCCGGGGCGGGCAGTGGCCCGGTGGCCCGCGCCCGTTTCGGCAAGCTGGACGTCTCAGGTAGTGCAGCCCTCTACCTGTCCGGCAACTGGAGCCTGCGCGGCAACGGGGCGTGGCAGTGGAGTGGCGTGCCCCTGTTCTCCTCTGAGCAGATCTTCGTGGGCGGCGTGGCCAGCGTGCGGGGCTTTGCCGAGTCTGCAGCGGGGGGCGATCGGGGCGGCTACTGGCGCACCGAGCTCGGCCGCAGCCTGGCGGCCCCGGCCGGCATGCACCTGGAGCCCTTCGCTTTCTGGGATGCGGGCTATGTCCGGACCCTCGCCAGCGGGCGTGCCGCCACCCTCATGTCAGCCGGCCTCGGGCTGCGCGCGGCCATACGTGCCGGCAACCTCGAGGTGATTGCAGGCAAGCCCGTCGTTTCTCCGTCGGACATGTCCGATACCGCCTTCCGCCTCAACCTGTCCCTGACCCTGTTCTTCTGAGAGTGCTGCCCATGCGTGCCAATCTGCCTGCCGATGACGACATCTCCCGTGTCTCCCCGTGGCGTCGGATCACGGCGCGCATCCTGCTGGTGGTCTTTGGCTCGGGCTGCATCCTGCCCGGCGGCGCCCACGGGGCGCCCATCGCCGACCCCACCGGCCCCATCGCCTTCCGGCCCGGCATTGGCCAGACCTCCACCGGCGTGCCCGCGGTGGATATCACCCGTCCCAACGCGGGCGGCACGTCCTACAACCGCTACCAGCGCTTCGACGTGGACCAGGAAGGTGTGGTCCTCAACAACAGCAGCCAGGCAGGTACGACCCTGCTGGGGGGGCGTGTGGCGGCCAATCCCAATCTGTCGGGCGGCGCTGGCGCCAGCGTGATCGTCAATGAGGTGGTGGCACCGGGGGCGGCATCGCGCCTGGTGGGGTCGATCGAGGTGTTTGGCGCCCCGGCCGCGGTCATCGTGGCCAATCCCAATGGCGTCACCTGTGCCGGCTGTGGCACGGTCAACAGTCCGCGCTTCATGCTCTCCACCGGCACGCCGGTGTGGCTGGATGCGCTGGGCTCACCGGCCAGCTTCGCCGGCGCCACGGGGGTGGGCTTTGATGTGATCGGCGGGCAGGTGCGTGTCGAAGGACAAGGCCTGGAAGGGACGGTCGGCAAGGTCGAGCTGGTGGGCGCCTCCATCCAGCTGGATGGCCCGGTGCGGGCCCACTACCTCAACCCCGAGCTTGCCGGCATCACCGTGCTGGCCGGGGCCGGGCGGGTGGCGGAGAAGGCGGGGCAGCTCGACAACCTGAGCCCGGGGCAGCCGGCCTCTGCGCCCCTCGGCAGCTTCGCCATCGACGGCACGGCCTTTGGCGCCATGAGCAGCAGCCAGATCCGCATCGTGTCCACCGACCAGGGGGTCGGTGTGCGCATGGCTGGGCCTTTGCTGGCCGACAGTCTGGGGCTGGTGATCCGCAGCGCCGGCGATCTGAGCGTGGGCGAGCTGGTGGCGCGCCAGTCCATCACCCTGGATGCCGCCGGCAATCTGAACATGCAGGGCGCCGCGGCGAGTGGCGGCGACCTTTCCGTTCATGCCGGAGGGCGGGCCAGCGTCAACGCGGCCAGCTCGGTGAGCGGTGCAGCCAGCCTGTCCGCCGCCGACACGGTCGAGATCCTCGCGCCGCTGACGGTGGGCGGACGCGCCAGCGTCAGCGCAGACCAGGTGCGCCTGGCGGCCGGGGTGACGGCCGGCGAAACGCAGATCGACGCCCGCTCGCTGGTGCTGGGCGACGGTGGGCGCGATGTCCAGATCCGCGGCGACCTGAACCTGGCGGTGGCCGGTGAGCTGGTGACGCCGGGGGCGGTGACGGTCAGCGGCAACACCCGCCTCTCGGCAGGCGGCTCGGTGGGGCTGGGCGGGGATGTGATGGTGGGGGGGAACCTTTCGGTGGATGCCGCGGCGGATATCCGCGCCGGCGGCCACCTGAGTGCGGGTGGCCTGATGCGTCTGCATGCCGGCCAGGCCCTGGACATCGTCGGCGGGGTGTCGGCAGGAGCCCTCGATCTCGTCGCCGGTCGGGCGGTCTTCGGTGGTGATGTGATGGTGACGGGTGACGGGGCCATCGTGGCGGGCAGCCTGGTATTGCCCGCCCGGGTGGAGGCGGGTGGGAGCCTGCGCATCGACACCACCGGTGACCTCATCAGCAGTAGGCGGGTGGTGGCCAATGGCGACCTGAGCCTGGGCGCCGGGGGGCGCCTGGCCCTTGCCGAGAGTGGTGCCGGCGGCAGGGCCGACGTGACGGCCCGGGGTGGCGCCCTGTCCATCGGCAGTCCCTTCGTGGCCGGGCGCGCCGTGCAGCTGGCCGGGCGGGACGGGGTGAGTGTGGACATCGTCCAGTCGGGCGGCGATCTGGGCATCACCAGCAGCAGTGGCGGGGTGACAACCGGCGCGCTGCTCGCTCCGGGAGCCGTGGGGGTGAATGCCGCCCTCGGTCTGACTGCTGCGGGCCCGGTGGCGGGGGGCGGGGATGTCCGCCTGCTTGCGGGGAACGCACTGCAGCTTGCCAGCAGTGTCTCTTCCGGGGCTGATCTCCGCCTCGGCGGATCCTCGGTCCGTGCCCGGGAGGTGCTGGCCGCCGGGGAAATGCTGGTCGAGGCCGGGCAGGTCGAGGCTGATGCACTGGGGGCGGGTGGGGCGCTTTCGGTAAACGCCCTCACGGGCGTGCGCGTAACTGGCGGGGTGCTGACCAATGGGCCGCTCAGCGTCGTGGTGAGTGATGGTGCCCTTGCGCTGGGTGGTGCGCTGGCCTCCAATGCCGCGCTCGCGGTTAGCGCGAAGGGTGACATCGGCGTGCTCGGCGGGCTGGGCAGCGGCGCCAGCGCAGCGCTGGTCAGCCAGCAGGGGCGTATCACCGTGCAAGGCGGCGCGAGTACGGCAGCCGGCCTGACGCTCGACGGCGCCAGGCAGATTGATGTTGGCGGCGACGTGGCGGCCCGGGGGCCCATCGTTCTGCGCAGTCGAACGGAGGGGATGGCCGTGGCGGGCAGTGTCGTCGGTGCCGGCAGTCTGAACGCCGACGCGCCGGGGGATATCCGCTTTGCTGGAGAAACCGTCGTGGGCGGTGATCTGGCCGTGGCAACGACTGCCGGCGCCCTTGCTTTCGAGCAGAACCTGGAGGTGGGCGGCGCGGCGCGCCTGGCGACGACCCGTGGCTTGCGCTTCGGGGGGGACAGCCGCTTCTTCGGTGCGCTGAACCTGGCCGGTGCCGGCGGCCCGATCACAAACCATGGGCGGCTCTATTCCAGCGCCGACTTCATCGTGGACACCCTGAGCGATTTCACCAGCGAAGGGCGAATCGACAGCCTCGGTGTGGTCTCCGTGCAGGCGGCACGGCTGGTCTTCAATGAACGCGGGGCTGGCGGTGTCTTTGCCAACGGTGGCATCCGTCTGGTGGCGCGGGATTCCGGCCGCCTGGGTAGCCTGGGCACGTTCGCGAGCAGTGGCGCCATCGCACTTGAGGGGCCGCGATTCGAGACGGCCGGGGAGGTCCTCTCCTCGGGGGGTGCCATCACTTTCAGCGGCAATACCCTGGTCAATGCCGGTCTGGCGGCGGCGCAGGCCGTGGTGGTGAACGGACGCCTGGAGAACGAGAGCGGCGGGCAGGTGTCGGCGGCGTCGGTCGAGGTCCGCGGGGCGACCCTCAACCGGGGCGAGATCGGTGGTGGCTCGTTGATCCTGGCGGATGGGGTGAATAACGCCGGGACCGTCGTGGGTGATCGGCTTGAGGTGGGGGGCGATCTGCTCAATGCGGGCAGCCTTGGCGGCGGCACCTTGAGTCTCAGTGGCCGCAGCCTCGTCAATACCGGGCTGCTGGCGGCCGAGGTTGTGGCGGGCACGGCCGCCACCCTGGATAACCGGGGGCTGCTCCATGGGGGCACGGTCGATCTGCAGCTTGGCGGCGACCTGAACAACAGTGGGGTCATCGAGTCTGCCGGCCGCATGGCCATCGTGGCGGATTCCCTGGGCAACAGCGGCACGCTGCAGGCGGGCACCGTGGGAAGCGTCCGGACGGCCCTTGCCGTGGCAAATGATGGCGGGCAGCTCTCGGCGGTGGACGGGCTGAGCATCGTCACCGGCACCTCCTTGAGCAATCGCGCAGGGCGGATCCTGGCGGGTGGCGATCTGGGCGTGCAGGTGGCGGGCGACCTGAGTGGTGCCGGCCTGCTGGCTGCAAATGGCCACTTGCGGGTCCAGGCGGGGGGTGGGGTCGAAGTGGCTGAAGGGGGCGCAGGGGGTGATGCGACGCTCTCTGCCGACGGTGGCCAGTTGCGCGTCGGCAGCCCGTTTGTCGCCGGCGGCAATCTGCTCCTGACTGGCCGGGACGGTGTGGTGACGCACGCTCTGGCGGCAGGGGGCGCCCTGGGTGTGGGCAGTACCCTGGGCAGTGTGGGCACGGGGAGCCTCGCTGCATCGGGGCCCGTGAGTCTCGTCGCGGCGGGGGACGCCCGCGTGCTCGGTTCCGTGGTGAGTGACGGGGCGGTGGCCCTGAGTGCGGGGGCGGCGCTGGGCGTGGATGGGGTGCTGGCATCCGGTGCTGCGGCCAGGCTCTCCGGCAGCAGCGTGTGGGTGGGCGGCCCGGTCCAGGTGGTGGGGGCCTTGCTGGCGGATGCTGGTTCGGGTGGGCTGGCGCTTTCCGGAGAGGTCAGGGCGGGCGCCGGCGTGGTGCTCAAGGGGCAGCAGGTTTCAGCCAGCGGTGTGCTGACTGGAGGGAGCGTCGCAGTGCAGGCCGGGGCCGATGGCTTCGACAACAGCGGCAGCCTGGTGGGCAATACCGGTGTCGATGTGGTGTCACTGGGCGGTGTGGCACAACGGGGCCGCGTGGCGAGTCAGGGGAATGTCGCCCTGGTGGCCGGCCGTGGTCTGAGCGTGTCGGGTGAGGTGGAGGCCGGCGGCAATCTGCGCCTGGACGCCGCCGAGCACGTCCTTGCCAATGGTGCGTGGTGGTCGGCCGGCGCTCTGGAGGCCAGGGCCGGGCAGTCCCTGGGCAACTCCCGGGATGTGCTGGCCGGTGGCGCCATGAGCCTGGTCGCGGATGCCGGTGCCCTGACGCTGGGAGGTCGGGTGGCTGCCAATGGCGCCCTGAACCTGAAGGCCGGCGGGGCGCTTGATGCCGGAGCGGTGAGCGGTGGCCTGGAGAAGGGTGAGTCCGTCTCGATCGAGGCGGGCGAGAGCGTAGGCCTCGCCGAGGTGCAGGCCGGCGGCCACTACCGTGCCCGTGCGGGGGGCGACTACCGGGTGAGCGGCGCAAGCCTGGTGGTCGGGAACCTCGATCTGCTTGCCGTTCGGGATGTGGCCCAGCGCGGTGCCGTGAGCATCGGCGGCAATGCCACGGTGCAGGCCGGCGGCAGTCTGGCCCAGGGCGAGACACGCATCCTGGGGCAGGGCGTGCTCATTAGCGGGGGCGGGCAGGCCTATGCCGGCAGCGTGTCGGCAGGTGACACCCTGGAGCTTCGCGCGGGCGCCGGGGTGGATGTGGCTGGTGCGCTGCGTACCCCGGCCGCGCTGTCGGTCGAGGGCGGAACGGGCGCGGTGAGCGTTGCCGGTGAGCTGGGCGCAGGCGGCCGTCTGCAGGTGGACACGGACAAGGCCGTTACCGTGGGCGGCGAAACGCTGGCCCTTGCTGCGGCACAGCTGCGCAGTCGTCAGGATGGCATTCACCTCAAGGGCCCCGTGACCGCTCTGGAAGCCCTGGGCCTGGACGCCGCGGGGGATGTAAGGCTTGGCGCCGAGCTGGCGGCGGGCGCCTCGCTCGATGCGCGTTCGGCTGCCGGGTCGGTGGTGTTCGAGCGTGGGCTGGGGGTGGCCGGGGCCGCGAGCTTCTCGGTGGGGCAGGATCTCGTCTTCCTGGGCGACGCCCTGTTCTATGGCCCCCTGTCGGCGACGCGGGTGGGGCGGACGCTGGACAGCCGCACTCGTCTGCAGGTCGGGGGCGATCTGCTGCTCGACATTGCCGGCGACTTCGTCAGTGAGGGCCTGCTGCAGAGCGCCGGGGGCGTGCGCATCCAGGCTCGCAACATCACCACCAACCTCGCCCGCGCCGGCGGCATCGTGGCCAACGGGGACATTGAGCTGGTGGTCCGCGACCTGGGTCAGCTTGGCGCCCTGGGCAGCGTGAACAGCAGTGGCGGGTCGGTCCTGTTGTCAGGGAGCCGCTTCAGCAATGCCGGTGATGTGATCGCCGGTGGGGCGGGTTTTGTCTTCTCGGGTGGCACCCTGAGCAACGCCGGGCAGATTGCCGCAGAAACGGTCCGGGTGACCGGTGCGCTCGACAACCAGGGGGCGGTCTACGGCGAGACGATCAGCGTCAGCGGATATACCACCAACCGGGGCGCCATCGCCGGTACTGCCCTGTCCTTCGATGGTGGGCTGGGTAACGCGGGTGTTATTGCTGGCCGCACCGTGAGTGCGTCCGGTACTGTCAGCAACAACGGCGAGATCAGCGGCGACCGGGTCAGCCTGTCGGGCGGCGTGGTGGCCAACAGTGGTCTGGTGTCGGCGAGCCATGTGGTCATCCAGGCCGCTGAGCTGGGGAACCAGGGCACGCTCAGCGCCGGATCCCTCGACGCACTTACCCTCGGCGCCTTCACCAATGCTGGCAGCGTGCTGGTGGGCGGCAATGCCGACATCGTGGCGGATGGCGGCTTCGTCAATCAGCTGGCCGAGGTGTCCCGCTGCATCACGCCTGCCGTCTGCAATCCTCTGCCCGGGTCGCCACCGCCGCTCCCACCCGACCCCGACAAGGATTTCCGTTTCGTGCAGACCCCTGGGGTGCTGGCCGTGGGCGGGCAACTCACGCTCTCCGGCGGCAGGGTGGAGAACCGTGGCGTCATCCAGGCCGGCGGCATCCACATGGCCCTTGGCCTGGGTGCCCTCGTCAACGCGCGCAGTGAGAACGATGTCCTCACCGATGCCAACTTCGGTGCCGAGGCACCCACCACCAACACCGGCCTGATCCTGGCGGCGGACGACATCATCGTCTCCGCGGGATCGCTGCTTAACAGTGGTGGGCGCATTGCCGCCGGGGGCGGGCTGGATGCCCGCGTCAGCGGCGAGCTGAGCTCGGTGGCGGGCACCCGCGCCGGCCTTTCGCCCGTTCTGGGCGGGCGTTACATCACCCTCTCCGGTGCCGAGCTGCGCACCGACGGCCTGGTGCATGCCACCCAGGATCTGACCCTCCTGGCCCTCACCGGCAGCCTGACCAACCGCGGCACCCTGCTCGCCGACAACAGCCTTGCCGTCGTTGCCGGCACGGCCGTGACCAACGCCGACAAGGCTGCCCTGCTGGGCACGCGTTCAATCAGCCTCAAGGGTGCCCACGGTGTCGACAATGCCGGCCTGATCTACGGCAACGGGGAGGCTGCCGAACGGGTGCTCATCGACGCGGGAGATGGCACCTTCCGTAACGCCGGCACGGGCACGGTGCTGGCCGACGCCTCCCTGGACATCAAGGCTGCCGCCTACGCCAACGGTGGCACGGTGGCGTCCCGGGGCGACGCCCGGCTGGAGGCGCCGACTTTCGTGTTCCGTCCCGCCAGCAGTTCTCTGCTGGCCTTCGGCACCCTGCGCCTGGATGTGGCCGGTGTTGCTGTTGACGTTGGTGAAACCTGGGTAAGCCCCGCCACGAATACCCTCTGGACGGGTGTTCTTGTGAACACCGGGCGTGTGCTGCTGGGCGGCAATGGGGCGGGCAGTGTGGAGAACCTGGCCACCGGCAGCCAGACGCTGGCGGGCGAGCCGGATCTGCTCAACGGCGCCTATCTTCTGCTCGGGCTGCCGGCACTGAACGGCCCCTACGTGGATCAGCATACCGACGTGGCGACCCGGGCCCAGTTCGTGGTCAATGGCCTGTTCCAGGGCAGCCTGCGCAATGTGGCTTCCGATGCCAAGGCGGCTGGCACGTACAGCTACAGCGCAGGAAGCGTCGCCCAGACCGTCCGCTGGACCAACGCCCAGGGCGAGATCGAGGAGACCGCTGCCCTCAGCCAGGCGCGCCTTGACGCCACGGGTGGCAGCACGGTCATCACCCTGGAGAGCCCGGACGCCGGCACCATCATCGCCGGCAATCTCGGCATCACGGGTGTCAATCTCAGCCTCGGTACGGGGGTCGATCCTGCTGCCGCCCAGCAGGCCCTGGCTGCGTCACGCCTTAACCGGGTGACGGCCGGCAGCCTGACGGGGCTCCAGGGGACGGTCACGACGCCGGGTGGGGTGATCGGAACGGGTGGCGCGCTTCAGCCTGCTTCGATCCAAACTGCAGGCCCGACGGCGCCGGTTGCCGCGTCGCCCCTCAGTCCGGGGCAGACGGTGCTGGCCGGTGTCACACCCACCCAGGCCCAGGGCAGCGGCGTCGTTCAGGTGAGCGAGAGCCTCGTCGCTGGCAGCACTGCCGGGGTGGTTACTCCGACAGATCCGGGGCTGGCCGATCCCGGTCAGCCTGCATCGGGGAATGGTACGCATGCCGTGCCCCAGGCCGACATCGACCCGGCCTCGCCAAGCCTGGCGGTGGGTGGAGGCGAATCTTCGATCAAGACGCCCTCCGTGCCCGCGACCCCTGGTGGAAGCCTGCCAGCAGACGAAGCCGCCCGCTACGGCCTGGCCTTCCCCGACTGGGGCAGCTTTAGCGGTGTCGCCGGCACCCTCCGCGCCGACAACGTAGACCTGCTGCTGTCTGGCCGCTTCACCAACCGGGGTGCGTTTGAAGTCACCAACCAGCTGCTGATCCAGGCCGAAGGTGGCATCGACAACTTCGGGGCCTCCATCAAGGCTGGCGGTGCCCTGGGCTTGTTCGGGGCCAGTCTGGACAACCGCAACGGCGCCATCCAGGCCGACAGCCTCGTGCTCGCCCTGGGTGGATCCCTGGACAACACCCGGGGCCGCATCCTCATCGACAAGGACGCCAGCTTCGCTGTGGGCGGCGACCTCATCAACGATTCCGGCCGCATCGAGGCCGGCAGCCTGGCCCTGGATGTGGGCGGCAATCTCTACAACCGCAGCCTCTACGCGGTCGACCTCAAGGACACGACCACCACCACTCGCACCGAGTACGACAGCGTCTTCGGCACCACCGTCACCACCCGCAGCGACAGTACCGTGACCCAGAGCGCCGACCTTCGCGCCGGCATCGTGGCCCGCACGGGCGATCTGAGCCTGAATGTGGGCAAGGACCTGGTCGTCACCGGCGCCGACCTCAAGGCGGCCGGCGCGCTCACCGGCCGGGTGGGCGGCAACATCGACATTCGGGCCCTGTCCGTAGAGACCAGCCGGCAGCGCGTCGACACGGTTAGCAACGAGCGCAGCTACACCCTCAACAACGGCGAGACCGAAACCACCGGCCTCACCGCCAGCGGCAGCATCGTCAACACCCGGATCGACCGTCAGATCCGCCATCAGGCCTCCGTACTGGAGGCCGGCAGCAAGCTCGACCTCGAAAGCGGCGGCAGCACGGTCATCGTCGGTGCCCAGGTCAAGTCCGGAGCAGAGACGCGCATCGTCGCCGGCGGGCACCTGGCCCTCGGCGCGGTCGTTGACAGCACCCATGTGGAGCAGCGCCTCACCACCCGCGTCGAAGGCGCGGCGATTCTTCCCGGGCTGCCGACGGCAAACGGAGAACGCCTTGAACTGACACGTACCGAAACCGCCGTCGGCGGGCAACTTGATGCCGGTGGCGCCACCACCCTCCAGGCCGCTGGAGGCCTCATCCTGAGCGGCCAGCGCATCAACAGCGCTGGCGACACCCGCCTCGCCGGCGACAGCGTCATCCTCGACGGCATCACGCTCGAGAACCGCCAGGAAGCCCGCAACGTTGGGGCGACCACCGTCTCCCTGGACGCCCAGACCCGCCATGTCGGAAGCGCCATCCAGAGCGCTGGCACCCTTGAGGTCACCGCCACCGGCAAGCCCGCCGACGCGGCGAGCACGGCAGGCAGCATCCGTGGCAGCGGTGTCCAGCTCGACGCAAGCCGCGCGCTGACCCTCGCCGCCGAAGGCGATATCGCCCTCGAAGCCGGGCGTAACACCGAGGAGCACGTCACGCGCAACCGTTCCGGCACGTCCATCGTCGAGCGCAGCCGTGACGAAAGCGCCCGCAACCTGCTCAGTGGCGAGGCCATCAGCCTGGCTGGCCGCAATGTCACCCTCGAAGCGGCCACGCTCACCACCCCAGGCACAGCCACGATCGTTGCCCGGGAAGTCCTCGCCCTCACCGCCGCCACCGACACCGCCTTCGAACACACCCTCAACGTCAAAAAAAGCGGCAGCTGGTTGAGCAAGAAGACGACCACCACCGAGCACTCCGAACAAAGCCTTCAGGCCGCCACCACCCGGATCGACGCCCAGGACATCCAGCTCCAGTCGGGCGGTGACCTGGATCTCTACGGTACCCGTCTCAATGCCGGCGGCGAAGCACGCCTGTCTGCCGGGGGCGAGCTGCACGCCTATGCTGTGCAGGACGTGCACAGCGTCATGGACCGCCGGAAAGTTGTCCGTGCGCCAGGTATCGGCGCCCTTCTGCTGGGAGAAGACCCGACCTTTCGGCGTCGAAAGACCGAAACCCGCGATAGCAGCACGACTGACGAAGCCCAGGTTACCCAGCTTCAGAGCGTGGGTGAGCTCACCACCCAGAGCGGCGGCGACACCCTGCTGCAGGGCACTTCAATCGCTGCAGCCCAAACCCGCATTGAGGTGGGTGTCGGTGACAAGGCCCAGGCCGACGCCACCCTGATCCTCGAAGGCGCGAAGAGCCGGCTCGACACCAGCCACTCCGTCAGCAAGAAGTCCTTCGTCTGGCAAAGCCAATCCGGCCAGGGCGAAAGCACGGAGACTCTGACGCTCGTCAACATCCAGGGCCCGGTCACGCTCCAGGCCCAGAAGATCGTCGCCCAACTCCCGGAAGGCGACTTCAAGACCCAGTTGGTGAAACAGGCGGCGCAGCCCGGACAGGCGTGGATGCTGCAACTGGCCGACCGCCCCGGCGTGGATTGGAAGGCCGTCGCCCTGGCCTATGACAAGTGGGACTACAAGCAGGAGGGGCTGACGGCGGAAGCGGCGCTGGCGATCGCCATTGTCGTCAGCATCCTCACTGCTGGTTCCGGTGCCGCACTGGCCAGCTTTGCTACAGGCACTACCGTTGCTACCAGCGCCACCTCCGCCATCATCCTGCAGGCCGGTATCGTCGCCCTCACCACTCAGGCCACGGTCACCCTGATCAACAACAAAGGCAACCTGGGCAAGACGCTCAGTGATTTAGGGCGCGATGAAACCATCCGGAACGTTGCCACCGCGATGCTCACTGCCGGCGCCCTGAGCGCCCTGGCCGGCAGCATCAGTGTTCCCAATGCCGACGGTAATCTCGTCACCCTGGCGGAGATCAGCGGCAAATCCGATCTGGTTGCCCAGATCGGCAAGAACGTCATCAACAACACCGCCAGTGCGGTGATCGACACCGCCATCAACGGCGGCGACCTGGGCGACAAACTCGCCCAAGCCATCACCACCAGCGTCATCGACGCCGCCGGCGCCAGCGCCGCCAATAGCGTGGGCGACCTGGAGGGCTTCGGCAATCGCATGGGTCACCTCGTTGTCGGCTGTGCCCTGGGCGCAGCCAAAGGCGGCGACTGCGGCTCCGGCGCCATCGGCGGCTTGGCCGGCGAGCTGGCGGCCGAATGGTACGGCGGCAACCGCGAACCGGTTAGCGCCACTCAGGCCAGCAAGACCGTGGACGTCGCCCGGTTGTTTGGCGCACTAGCCGTTACGTTGGTGGGTGGCGATGCACAGGTTGGCGCAAGCGCCGCGGGGAACGCGGCGCAGAACAACTGGCTCAACCACATCGAAGCGCGCCAACTCAGTCAGGCCAAGGAAAAACTGAAGGCCTGCCAAAGCGCCCAATGCCGAATCGACGCCCAAGCCGAGATCAAAACCCTCGAAGCTCGGGACAAGGCGCGGAACGAAGCGCTGGCCGCCGCATGTAATGCGCCGTCGAGTGCTGCGTGTGCAGAACTGCGACGCCAAGTCACCCTCGCGGCGGCAAGTTATGTAGGTCAGTCCGATGGCCTGGATCCTTTTGGTGATATCGCTAAAGAGCGTGCGGAAAGCCAGACACTTGCGACTCAATACAACTTGCGAAGCAGCAATGCCGGTGCATACAACAAGCTCACCGGGGCAACGCAGAGTGTCGTGGGTGGCGTGGTGGGCACCGTTGAGCTCGCCATCACGATAGGTCTGGCGACCGTAGGAGATCCCCAGGCCCAGGCTCAACTCGGCAACCTCGCTAAGGGGATCGGCAACTCCCTGGCTCATCCGATCGACGCAACTGAAACTCTCATTGCTAGCACCTTCGCGCAAGCAAATGCACTGGAGATGCAGGGACGGGCCGACGAAGCGACGCAACTGCTGGCGAAGTTGTTTACGGACGGAATGCTGACCATCAGTGGGGCCGGGACGGTCGTAGCGAAGATTAGTGGTAGGGTAGTTGGGAACATCGGGGAGGTTGGGGTAGGGGCAAACGCGGCAGAGCGCTCGTTTGCCTTTAATGCCATTGAAAATCCGGGACCGCTGGCTTCGTTGCCAGGCAGGCCAGCTGCAAACTTCTACGGTGGAAAATACAATCAAACTGTTCTGACGGATGATTTAGTGCTTTATCGAGGTGGCGAAGCCGGCAAGCCGCTTGGGCAATGGTTTACGAGGGAAACACCTCAATCTGTGGCCCAAATTCGGATCGACTCTGCTGTGAAACCGCAATGGATTGACCCCAAGACTGGCGTTCTCACCGGTACTTCTACGATTGACACAATGTATGCAATCAGGATTTCTAAGGGCACGATCATCTACGAGGGGCCTGTTGGATATCAAGGAGGTATTTATATGGGGGGGCCAAGTGCTAACCAAGTATTTGTACCCACGCCATGGAATATCAAAGGCGTGCAAATTCTGAACGCGACTCCGATTAGGTGAATAAGATGACGAAGAACACGGCTGAAAAAGGCGAAGAAGCCCGACAATTGCTGCTTGAACTCAGCTCGCTCCTAAAGGAACATAGAGAGTCAAATTGGACTCGCGGCATTGAGGCCGCAATTTCCGAGCTGACCTTTGGCGACGGGACTTTCAATAAGGCGGGTCTCGAAGCTGCAAAGTCAATCTACAAGACGATGAATGAAGGGGGGAGAGGCTTCGCTGAATATTTTTTTTGGCTGGACAGCGAAGATGATCGAATTGCCGCCAATAAAGATCTAGACAATCTCCGAACTAGGCTGTGGGATGTGTTTGAGTTGTTGTAGCAAAGGGCGGAACTCCAGCAGGGCTATCGAAACTACGCAAATGACATCAATCGTCGTCATCCTCGTCTTCCATTGTCACGAAACCAAGCAACTTGGCGCGATACGGGTTCGAGGTGGCGGCTCAAGTCGGTTGATAATCACGTCAATAATATGACGGCAGCGCATAGTGCGAGGGATGGATGTAGGGAAATAGGGCGCGCACCACGGTTTCTCTTCCTGGATGCCCCAAAAGCCATGAATGAGCATTTGAATAAACTAGCAGGGTGATGCAAAACCCAGTGACCGATCCCGCCACCCGCCTGTCCTAGCCGTATCCCCGAACCCCAGGCAGAACAACGATGCGCGGCGAAGTCGATCCCCAGTCCTCGATGTTTCACTATTTCTCGGTCGAGTCCCGGATTCCGGCTGATCACCCGTTGCGCCGGGTTAAGAAACTGGCCGAATCGGCACTGTCCGCCATTTCTGCGGAGCTCGACGGCCTTTACGCCAGGACGGGCCGCCCTTCGATTCCGCCGGAGCGCCTGCTCAAGGCCCAATTGCTGATTGCCTTCTACT
>NZ_JBIJDC010000179.1:0-4386 GCF_044344315.1 Zoogloea sp.
TCGCGGGCCTTGTTGGAGGCGATGTCGGCCTTGTTCTGATGGTCGGCGCTCACCACTTCAATCTTGAAGTTGGGCTTTTCCTTGGCGATGAAGTCCTCGACCGCCATCTTGGTAGCGAGGACAGCGCCGGAGCCGGCCAGGTCGGAATAGGTGCCCGACAGGTCGGTCAGCACGCCGATCTTCACCACGCCCCCGGACACCTGCGCGTGGGCGCCGGCGGACAGGGTGGCGAGGGCTGCAGTACAGGCGATGGAAATTGTTTTTTTCATGGTCATGTCTCTCTCTCCTTCTTTGTTGTGTCGAGCCGGCTCAGACGCCGAGGGTTTGGTGCAGCCAGTCCATTTTTCCGGGCAGTTCTTCCTTCGAGATCGTGGCGAGGATCTCGCCGTGTTCCAGTACGTAATGGCGGTCAGCCAGCGGGGCGGCAAAGCGGAAGTTCTGTTCCACCAGCACGATGGTGAAGCCGCGCTTCTTGAGTTCGATGATGACTTCGCCGAGCTTTTTGACGATGACCGGGGCCAGGCCCTCGGTGATCTCGTCGAGCAGCAGCAGCTTGGCGCCAGTGCGCAGGACCCGGGCCATGGCCAGCATCTGCTGCTCGCCACCGGAAAGCTTGGTGCCGGGGCTGCTGCGACGCTCGAGCAGATTGGGGAACATCCCGTAGATTTCGTCCACGCTCATTCCGCCGCTGGCCACCTGGGGCGGCAGCATCAGGTTCTCTTCGGTGGACAGGGAGGCGAAGATGGCCCGCTCCTCGGGCACATAGCCGATGCCGTAGCGGGCCATGCGGTGGGTGGGCTCGGCAATGACATCCTTGCCGTTCACCATGATCGAACCCGTGCGCCGGCCTACCAGGCCGAGGATGGACTTGAGGGTGGTGGAGCGGCCGGAGCCGTTGCGACCGAGGAGGGTGATGCATTCACCGCGACCGACGTGAAGGTCGATGCCGTGGAGGATGTGGGACTCGCCATAGAACGCGTGCAGATCGTGGATCCGCAGCATTTCGGGCTTGGGGTCGAAGGCGCTGGTCATGGATCGCTTCCGGTCAGTGGTGGGCGTCGTTCATGTCGCTGGAGCCCACATAGGCTTCAAGCACCTGCGGGTTCTTCGAGACCTCCTCGTATGGGCCCTCGGCCAGCACGCTGCCACGCTGCAGAACGGTGATGCGGTCGCACAGGTTGGCCACCACCGACAGGTTGTGCTCCACCATCAGGATGGTGCGGTTGGCAGATACTTTGCGGATCAGATCCACGACTCGCCCGATGTCCTCGTGGCCCATGCCCTGCGTGGGTTCGTCGAGAAGCATCATCAAGGGGTCTAGGGCCAGGGTCGTGGCGATCTCCAGGGCGCGCTTGCGGCCATAGGGCATCTCGGCCGTGACCGTGTCGGCAAAACCGCCCAGGTCCACCGATTCGAGCAACTCCATGGCCCGGTCATTCAGCACGTTCAGGCTCTTCTCGGAGCGCCAGAAATGAAACTCTGTGCCGAGCTTTTTCTGCAGGCCGATGCGGACGTTCTCCATCACCGTGAGATGTGGAAAGGTGGCCGAGATCTGGAAGGAGCGCACAAGGCCCCGGCGCGCCGTGACGGCTGGCGCTTCTCGGGTGATGTCGCGGCCGTCGAAGGTGATGGTGCCGCGGGTGGGCGGCAGGAACTTGGTGAGCAGGTTGAAGACCGTGGTCTTGCCGGCACCGTTCGGGCCGATCAGGGCGTGGATGTGACCGCGGCGGACTTTCAGGTCCACGTTGGAGACCGCCGCGAAGCCCTTGAACTCCTTGGTCAGGCCGGCGGTTTCGAGGATGAAATCGCTCATGGGACTTACCGGGTGGAGGGCGAAATCAGCGTTTCGCCGGAGTGGGTGTATGCACCTGCGGGCGCTGGTGGGAGGCTTGCCGGTGGCGGGCTGAAAGATGGCGCCCCATGGCAAGGGCGAGCCCGATCGTGAGGATCGTGGCCAGGATGGGCAGTGCAGTCATGGCAAGGTCTCCGTTATGTTCTTGTGGCATCAAGGCTAGGGCCGGAGCGTGTCTAAACCGTTGCTCAAATGTAACGAATGGTGCGCTTGCGTCCCGGGCCCAAAGCCTTGTGCTTACTTTGTTTGTGGCTTTATTAGGGGGGTATCCCCACCTCGCGGCCAATGGGGGAATACCCGAACTGACGTGGACGTAAGGCGTATCTGGTGTTCGTGTGTGCATCGAGTGACGGCAGCAGCAGCCCGACGAGCTAGAATGGAAGGCTGGTAATAAATCCATTCGTTTGCAGACGGAGTCTCCCGAGATGCCCCAGTATCGTTCCCGCACTTCCACCGCCGGTCGCAACATGGCCGGCGCCCGCGCCCTGTGGCGCGCCACAGGCATGAAGGATGGCGATTTCGAAAAGCCGATCATCGCCGTGGTCAACAGCTTCACCCAGTTCGTGCCGGGTCACGTGCACCTGAAGGATCTGGGCCAGCTGGTGGCGCGCGAGATCGAGAAGGCGGGTGGTGTGGCCAAGGAGTTCAACACCATCGCCGTCGATGACGGCATTGCCATGGGCCATGGCGGCATGCTCTACAGCCTGCCCAGCCGCGACCTGATCGCCGACAGCGTGGAGTACATGTGCAACGCCCACACCGCGGACGCCATGGTATGCATCTCCAACTGCGACAAGATCACTCCGGGCATGCTGATGGCTGCTCTGCGCCTCAACATCCCGGCGATCTTCGTGTCCGGTGGCCCGATGGAGGCCGGCAAGGTCAAGTGGGAGGCCAAGGTGATCTCCCTCGACCTGGTGGACGCCATGGTCAAGGCCGCCGACAGCAGCTGTTCGGACGAAGAAGTGGACGCCATTGAGCGCTCCGCCTGCCCAACCTGTGGCTCCTGTTCCGGCATGTTCACCGCCAACTCCATGAACTGCCTGACCGAAGCCCTGGGCCTGTCCCTGCCGGGCAACGGTACCGTGCTGGCTACTCACGCAGATCGCGAGCAGCTCTTCCTGCGTGCTGGCCGCACCATCGTGGACCTGGCCCGCCGCTATTACGAGAAGGACGATGAATCCGTCCTGCCGCGCTCCATCGCCAGCTTCAGGGCTTTCGAGAACGCCATCAGCCTCGACGTGGCCATGGGCGGCTCTACCAACACCGTGCTGCACCTGCTGGCTGCGGCCAAGGAAGCCGGTGTTGATTTCACCATGAGCGACATTGATCGTATCTCGCGTAAGGTGCCGTGCCTGTGCAAGGTGGCGCCCGCGGTGGCCGACGTGCATATCGAAGACGTGCACCGTGCCGGCGGCATCATGGCCATCCTCGGCGAGCTCAATCGCGCCGGGCTGCTGCACACTGACCTGCCTACCGTCCATACCAAGACGATGGCCGAGGCTCTGGCCAGCTGGGACGTGATGCAGGCCCACGACAGCGGTGTGTTCAATTTTTTCAAGGCCGCGCCGGGCGGTGTGCCCACCCAGGTGGCCTTCAGCCAGGACAGGCGCTGGAACGAGCTTGATCTGGACCGCAGCAAGGGCGTGATCCGCGACAAGGCCAACGCTTTCAGCCAGGATGGTGGTCTTGCCGTGCTCTACGGCAATATCGCCGAGAAGGGCTGTATCGTGAAGACCGCCGGCGTGGATGAGTCGATCTGGAAGTTCACCGGCCGGGCCCGCGTGTTTGAGAGCCAGGAGGATGCGGTGGCCGGCATTCTGGCCGACCAGATCGTGGCGGGTGACGTGGTGGTGATCCGCTACGAAGGCCCGAAGGGCGGCCCGGGTATGCAGGAAATGCTCTACCCGACCAGCTATCTGAAGTCCAAGGGCCTGGGCAAGAGCTGCGCGCTGCTCACCGATGGGCGCTTCTCCGGCGGTACCTCCGGCCTGTCCATCGGTCACGCCTCGCCTGAAGCGGGATGCGGCGGCGCGATCGGTCTGGTGGAAGAAGGGGACGTGATCGAGATCGATATCCCCAATCGGCGCATCCATCTGGCTGTCGCTGACTCCGAACTGGCCAGCCGACGGGTGGCCCAGGATGCCCGTGGCTGGAAGCCAGCCAACCGGGTGCGCCATGTGTCGGCCGCGCTGCAGGCTTATGCCGCCCTCACTACCAGCGCTGACACGGGCGCCGTGCGTGATGTGACTCAGGTTCAGCGCTGATTTTCAGCGCAGGCAGTTAACGCAGAAGCCCGGCCTAGGCCGGGCTTCTGCGTTAACGCCACGATGGGGGGCGTTAACGCACCTAGAGCTTCTTTTCCATGAACAGGGCTTGTCCCATGGCCGGGTCGAGCTGATAGCCCTGAAAGCCGAAACCTGTGTAGGCCTCACGAGCGCCGGTATTGCCCTCAAGGACCTCCAGCGTGAGTTTGCAGCAGCCGCGCTCCACGGCAGTCCGCTCGGCGTGGGCCAGCAGGGCCCGGGCAATGC
>NZ_JBIJDC010000117.1:0-14697 GCF_044344315.1 Zoogloea sp.
GGATGCTCGCTTGGGCCCGGGCCAGGGCCTCGGCGTTGCTGTCGACGAGGGTGGTGGCAAAGCCGCTGGATGCAAAGGCGTGGGCGATCCCCGTACCCATCAGCCCGGCGCCCACAACAACAACGCGGGAGTCTTTGACAATCATGCTGCCTCCCCCTGCTTTGCAACCGCGCCCACCTTGGCCGGGTCCAGGTGCAGCAGCTCGCAGGCATTACTCCAGCGAATCTTCTGCAGGTCCGCGTCCGACAGGCGCAGACCGTCGGTCAGATCGTGCCGCACCGCGTCACTGCCACCGAAGTTCGAGCCGTACAGGATGCGGTCCGCACCAATCACATCAATCAGCGCCTGGCGCATCGGCAGCTCGTGCAGCTCGACGTCGAAGTAGAAGTTCTTCAGGTAATCGAGCACCGGCTTCTTGTTGTGGAAGGTGTCGAGGTTCGGGTTGGTCTGGGCCAGGCGACCCAGCTGATAGGGCACGAAACCACCGCCGTGGGTGATGTACACCTTGAGCTTCGGGAAGCGGTCGAAGACTCCGCCGTTCACCAGGTACCAAAAGGCCTTGGTCTCGTCGTAGTTCATGCCGACGATGGCGGTAGTCTCGTAGCGGTCGCTGTTGGCGTTCTTACCCCAGGTCACCGACTGGTTGTAACCGTGCACGAACATCGGCAAGTCCAGATCGCACAGGGCTTCCCAGACCGGGTCCATCTCGCGGGAGTCGAATTCGAGTCCCCCGAAGTTGGAGCCGCCCGCGCCAAGACCCTTGGCCCCCAGCTGGGTGCACGCACGGCGGATTTCCTTGGCTGCTTCCTCGGGATTCTGCAGCGGGGCCTGGGCCCAGAACATCAGACGATCCGGCGCGCCGGAACAGTATTCGGCGAGCACGTCATTGACCTTGCGGGCGAAGGGGATCGCGTACTCGAGCGGGGTCCAGTACATGTAGCAGTGGGACGGCACCGAGACGACCTGGGCGTTTTGTCCGGCGGCGTCCATGCCGGCCAGGCGGGTCTTCGGGTCACGCCAGCGGGCCATGTAGTCCTGCACGTTCAGCGCCTGCCCTTCGGCCTTGGCTTTGCGCAAGGCCGCTTTGCGCTCCGGGGCGCCCAGGCTGAGGATCCAGTCGCCCACCCGCAGCTTGATGTCGCCGTCGGGTTGCGATTCGAAGGCCGGGCCCCAGTACGGGTCCTGGTCGTAGTAATCCGGGTGCGGGGCGTGGGCGTGCAGGTCGATCAGCATGGTCAGCGGGCCTTTCTCAGGGGTGGGGGCGTGAGTGGCAACGCGCACCTCAACGACCGGAGCACGCGCACCGACCCCACGGAAAAACCACCCTCCGTCAGAAAGCCTGCGTCTTTGTCTCCTGCCGCCGGGCACTCATGCGTTGCCTCGATTCGTCAGAAACATCATGCACAATATAAACAAAAAATACAACTATGTTCATATTAAAACCCAAGAAAAAAGGGCGGCACCGGGGCACCGCTCTTTTCTGTTCGCTTGTTCAGTGAAGGCTCAAGGCTGGCGGATGAAATAGCGGACGCTCAACTGACCGTTATCGCCAAAGCGGTACAGTTCAATGGTGTCGATAGCCACCGTGCTGCCCTTGACCTTGTTGCGGTTGTGGCAAGCCACTTCGTTGCCGTTGATGATCGCCGTCACTTCCTCGATTTCGATCTTCGCGTTCTGCTGTTGCCACATGCCTTCGAGCACTGGCCAGCCGTCGCCCAAGGAGCGGCCGACGTATTCGATGCTGAGGCCGCCCGGCGCGAGGCGGCGGTAGTGATCCAGGAAGGCGTCCTTGTCGTTGGCGTTCCAGGCGCTTACCTGGCCATGGAGGAAGGTTTCGATGGCCTCCCGGGTAATCGTGTTCATAGCTTGTCCTCTCGGAGTTGCAAGTCGCTGCCGCGCAGATTGCGCGCGGCACCATTACGGCGGTCGGACTCGCCCCAACCGAACCAGTGGTCGGGCTCACGGGTATCCCCGACACGACGCCAGCGTCCTTCCTGCTGGGCCGTGATCGGAAAACCGCCGACAAAGTCGCGCATCTCACCCTTCGGATCGGGCAGAAACTCCCAGACTTCATCGCCTTCGAGCACGATCCGGGCACTTTCCACAAAGTAACTGCCCGGCTTATGCACCACCTCACCCTCGATGGAGGTGGTACAGCGCACCTCGCCCTTCTCATTCTGGAAAATGGCGTAGCCCAGGTTGTCGTGGCCGACCATGAAGGAGCCCGCGTCCCAGCTGCCGTCCTGGTAGATCGTGGCGAAAGACCACCAGATGACATGCATCTTGTTCTCCACCACCAGATCCTTGTGGAAGTGGATGGCGCCGCCTTCGGCCAGCCAGGCCTGGTCGAGGGCGATGACGCCCTTCACCGCCCTGCCCTCGCAGGTGCCGGCGACGTCGTAGAGCTGAGACACATAGAAAGTGCCCCAATCGAGTCCCGGCAGGTACCACTGCATGCCGTTGCCGATCAGCTTGCCCTGCAGCTCGAACAGGCCTTCCTCCTTCCAGGTGAAGCCCTTTTCCGAGGCGGTGATCATCCACGGATTGCCCGGTTCGCCCTTCAGGCTGGACCACACGGCCGTGCCGCCCTCCAGCGCCCGGTCGGGAAACAGGGTCATGGCCTGGCCGGCCATGCGCGCCCGATCGATACGAATGCTCTCGCCGTCGAGGCGCGACGACTGGTAGATGAACTTGGTCGGGTTGGGGCTGCTGCCCGGCGCATTCACCGCCCGCACGACGGCGTAGATGTGGCCCTCGTCGTCGCGCACACAGCCGAAGGGCATGTGCTTGGTGAGCTTGAGACCAAAGTGATCACGCAGGTCGGCCAGCTTCTCGCCGCTGACCTTCTGCGGGCCGACCAAGCACTGGTAGGCAAAATCGCCCCGCTCGGGAATGGTCTTGAACGTTTTCATCGCTCGCCTCCCTCTCAGTCCCAGATCACCGGAATGGATGAGGCGCCACGCAACTGGCCGCCCTGAATCTGTGGTGCTGGCTGGTCAGGATCGAGTCGCACATTGGGGAAAAGATCGAGGACTGCATTCACCGCTGCCGACAATTCCAGCTTGGCAACGAACTGGCCAATGCACATGTGCGGACCATAGCCGAAGGTGAAGGACGGCTTGAGCTTGCGGTCGATGTCGAACTCGTCGGCGTTCTCGAAAATATCCTCGTCCCGGTTGGCCGAGGCGATCACGCATTGCACCAGCGCGCCCTGGGGAATCATCACGCCGCCAATTTCCACATCACGGGCAGCCTGACGCACCTTTACGGTGGAAGTCGGCTCGAAACGAATGGCCTCGTCGATCAGCTTCGAGACAAGGCTGCGGTCATCACGCACGCGGGCCAGCAACTCGGGGCGCTGCAGCAGCAAGGTCATCACCGAGCTGAAGGTGCGGGTCGTGGTTTCGCCACCGGCGGCCACCAGGGAGCGTACAAAGGTGGCGATTTCCATGTCGTCGAGGCGACGCGCCTCGAACTCCGCGCGAATAAGGCGGCTAATCAGATCGTCACCGTTGGCCCCTTCGGCACGCCGCTGGGCAACCAGCTTGATCACCGCGTCGTACAGCCCCTGACTGGCCGAAACGGCATTCTGTCGGGCCGCTTCTTCTTCGGCCGGATCGTTCTTGGGGCCCGCCAGAATGGTCAAGCCCATCGCGGCGTATTCATAGAAGTCACCGATGTTTTCCTGCGGAAATCCAATCAGCGCGTAGATGACGCGAATCGGAAAATACAGGGCGAAATCCATCAGGTCGGCGCGTTTATTGGGCACCAGGGGTGCGATGAACTCCTCGCGGATCGAACGTTCGATCTCGGCGCGCCAGGGGTTGACGCTCTGCGGGGTGAAAACTGGCTGCAGCAGGCCACGGGCCTTGCGGTGCTGGTCACCGTCCATGGCGATGATGATCAGTCCGTCACCGCCGAAGAAGGTACCCAAGCCCTTGGCGATAAAGCCACTGGTGAAGGTGGCGGCATCCTGCAGCACCGCCTTGATGTCGTTGTACTTGAAGACCGCATAGGTCGGGTGACCGTGACGCTGACCGGCGTGGGTCGGTACCGACAGACTGGCCATGAAGTCGCCTTCCATAACCGGCGTGGTTTGACGCTTCTCGCGACTTACGGCGTAAAGATCGACATCCAGGCCACGGTAGTTTTTGGACAGGGCCGCAAAGGCCTTCTCAAGTTTTTCGGATCGGTGTTGGGTTGCCATCGGGTGTCTCCTCCTTCAGTTTTATCGGTGCCGGTGTCGGGAAGTCCGGCGATCTGGCGCCTCTTTATTTGGAAACACAAAACAAAGAAGTGTCCATATACTTAAAGATGGTAACGCCTGCGCAAACACCTGGATCCAGCTTCGTTTGACCCCAAGTCAAGTCCGGCACCGACACCACAGAAGAGGAAATAATCATGAAGCGGGACGATGTCGCCATTTCCCAAAGCACCCGACCGGGTCCGGACAAGCGCGAAACGATCCGGCGGATTCTTGATGCAGCGCGCCAGGAATTTGCCGCGAAGGGGCTGGCAGACGCCCGTATCGACGTAATCGCCCAGCAGGCGGGCGTGACGAAGCAATTGGTCTATCACTACTTCAAGGGCAAGACTGAGTTGTTTGCCTGCGTACTGGATGAATCCTCGGACAAGGCCATGTCGCACCTCGTGGCCCAGGATCTCGGCCACCTCGCGCCGGTAGAGGCTATGCGCACCTTCCTCGGCGACATGTTCGACCAGTTCCAGCGCACACCGTCCCTCGGGTCACTCGCCCCGGAGGGCATCCGCTTCCATGCCAGCCACACCACGCCCCACGCCAGATTCCCGGAGCTGGCCCCCCTGCTCGACGGGAAGCTGCAGGCAATCCTGCTGCGCGGCGCCGAGAACGGTGATTTCAAGCCGGGCGTGGATGCCAGTATGTTGTTCGCCGCGGCAGGGCTCCTGACCACTGGCGCGTTCACCAGCCCCTATCTGGTCTCGGTACTGGCCGGGCTGGACCCGGACGAGCCCACTGACATGGCAGCCTGGCGGCACTACGCCGTGGATTTCGTGCTGGCCGCCATCAGCATCAAACCGTCGGCCAGCCCTGGCCTGCGCAAGACACCGGGCCGGAATGCGGCTCCTGGCTGCAAGCCGGCAAAGCCGCGCCAACTCAGCTGATCTGATCTAAACCTTTCCGAGCCTCCGCCAAGCCGGCTCCACGGTTTCGCCTTACTGCGGCGAGGGAGAGTCGCGCCTGTCCCTTCCAGCCCTCATTACGCCAAAAGTTAAATATATACACTTATGTAAAGTTTGTTCATATATTTCCGATAGCAAGCTATGAAAGCTTCAGGCTTTCCGCCTCAACCTGACACAAAGGGAGTGATTCATCGTGCCAAGCGTTTTACGTGAGCTGTCTCTGCGCTGGAAGATCCTGTGCCCGCCCGCCTTCGCCTTGCTCTGTCTTGTGATCTATCTCGGCTTCACCGCCAGCGCGTTCGAGTTGAGCCTGGACCGCCTGAGGGAGCTGCGTGATCGTCAGTTTCCGGCCCTGGAGGTCAGCACCGAAAACCTGGCCCTCCTCGACAGCATCGTGGGCGCACTGGAATCGGTTGTCGCCACCGGGGAGCGCGCCCAGCTGACGAATGCCGATGCGTTGGTTGAGCGCAGTCGGCAAGGCTATGCCCGACTGGGCAAGGATACGGACATCACCCGTCAACTGGAGTACCTCGACGAGTATTACCGGCGCGCGCGGGACCTTTCTGTACGTATGCTGGACAGCACCGGTACGCCAGATCCAAACGCCGTTCCCCTGATGGCAAAAGCACTGAGCCAGTACCGGGAAGGCCTGATCGCCCTGAAGAATGCGTCCAAGAGCAAGCTCGTCGGCACCATCGACACATCGGTCGCCGAGGCCGAACACACGCTCAGCGTCGGCGTGCTGCTGTGCACCTTTGGCCTTGCCGTCAGCCTCACGGTCGGCATCTACGTCGCCACGACAGTCAAGCGCAACGCCGACTCGGTCATTGCCTCCCTGAAGGACATCGCCCACGGCGAGGGCGATCTGACTCGCCGGATAGAGATACGGAGCCGCGACGAACTCGGCCAAGTGGGCATGGCCTTTAACCTCTTTGCCGATCGGCTTCACGATACGGTACGGAAGTTGGTGAAGAACGCCCACGATGTCGGCGAGTTATCAGGCACGGTGTTCGACACCGCCACCACGAGCAGTGTCCTGGCCGACGAACAGCGCCAGACGACGGAAGAAGTGTCCTCGTCGATCAACCACATGGCGCTCACCAGCCAGTCCATCGGGCAGCATATCAACGACGCTGCGAGCGCAGCCTCGCAGGCAGACCGGGAGGCCAAGGACGGGCGGGAGACCGTGCTGCGCAGCCTGCACGCCATCGAAGAACTTGTTCAGGACGTCAAGGGCGCCACCGACAGCATTCAGCAGCTTGAAAAAGACACGTCCAACATCAGCCATGTGCTTGACGTGATCGGCGAGATCGCCAGCCAGACCAATCTGCTGGCACTTAACGCAGCCATTGAAGCCGCCCGTGCTGGCGAACAGGGACGAGGATTTGCCGTGGTGGCCGACGAAGTTCGTGCCCTCGCCGAACGCACCCAGCAATCCACCCACGAAATCCGCTCGATCATCGACCGCCTGCATGGCAGCACCCATGCCACTGCAGATGTGATGCAGCGAGGCTGGCAGAAAGCGCAATCCAGCGTGGATCAGGCAAAGGCCACCGAGGGAGCCTTCCGGCAAATAGCCGACGCGGTGGCGAGGATGACCGAAAAGAACAAACAGATCGCCGCCATGGCCGAGGAACAGGCCACGGTGACTGAAAGAATTGCCGGCAATGTGACACGTCACCTCGATCTGACCATTCGCAATTCCGACGCCGCCGGCAAGGGGGCCCAGCACGGAAACCAGTTGGCGGCCGTCGCTACCGAACTACGCACCACGGTTGCGCTGTTCAAGGTCTGAAGCAACACCTCAAGCTCATTTTTCAACAAGGAGAAGCACAATGAAGCACCGGATTCGCAGCATTGCGCTCGCGCTCATGGCCTGCGGCGCAACGTCATCCCATGCCGATGACAAGTCCTTCAAGTTAAGTGGATTCGGCACCCTTGCCGCCACCCACTCCACGGAAAAAAACGCCGACTTTGTATCGCGCAACGTGCCCAACGGCCCCGGTCACAGCCGGGAATGGGACACGCTCATGGACAGCAAGCTCGGCCTGCAGGGCGACATTCGCTTCAATGACCAGCTCTCGGCAGCAGTGCAGGCCATAGCCTTCAAGCGCTACGACAGCGGCTTCTACCCCGACATCACCGCTGCCCACGTCCGCTACGAGGCGTATCCGGGACTGGCTGTACGCGTCGGACGGATGGCCATGCCCATCTATCTCGTATCGGACTATCGCCGGGCCGGCTATGCACTTCCCTGGTTCTCGCCACCTGTCGAGTTCTACGGCAATGGCTTCTTCCACTATGACGGCGCTGACCTGACCTGGAAGACCCCGCTCGGCGAGTGGGCCCTTACAACCCAGGCCTATACAGGCCACAGCAAGTTCCGGAACCCGGACCGGGGCTTCTTCTCGGCCAACCAGATCTTCGGTGCCACGGTGACCGGCGAGAAGGGCGACCATACCCTGCGCGCCAGCATCACCAATGCCAAGATGAAGGTGACCAGCGCCATCGATCCGTTGCTGGCCGCCTATCGCGCCGCCGGAACGCCAGCCTCCGTTGCGGTGGCCGACAACTACGCCGTCAACGATCTGAGCAACACCTTTGTATCCCTCGGCTACATGTACGCGCCCGGCGACTGGCTGGTGATGGCTGAACTGGGCAAGACCCACACCGAGCGAGAGGCCCTGCTGGCCGAACAGACGCTTGGCTACATCACCATCGGCTACCGTCTGGGTAGCGTCACCCCCTACGTGACCCTGGCCCGTCGGGATACCAGCACGGCGAACAACGTGCAGGGCGTCGTACCGAGCCTGGATGCAACCCTCAACAGTGCCATTGCGGCGGGTGACGTCAGCCAGACACGGACGTCCCTGGGCGCCCGCTGGGACTTCATGACGAACATGGCACTCAAGACCCAGTTCGACCACGTGAATCTGGACTCCGACTCGGCGGGCGGGCTTGTTAACCGGCAGCCCGGCTTTACCCGTGGCGGCAGCTACAACCTGCTGTCCGTTGCTGTGGACTTCGTGTTCTAAGGAAAAATAGAAATGCAATCCAGAGCAATCCGGAAGCTAATCATCGCCTTGGCCTGCACGGGCGCCTGCAGCGCTACCCAGGCGGATGTGGTGATCGTGGTCGCCGCCAACAACCCGGTCGGCAATATGAGCAAGGACCAGATAGCCCAGATCTTCACCGGCAAGGCAGTCACCTTCCCCGATGGGCGCAAGGCAGTACCTATCGAACAAGGCCCCAGCAGCCCGACTCGCAACGAGTTCCACGCCAAGGTGACCGGCAAGGACGCGGCCCAGTTGAAGGCTTACTGGTCGAAGGTGATTTTCTCCGGCGCCGGACAACCGCCAAAAGAGGTCAGCGGGGCTGATGAGATGCGCAAGGCAGTGAGCAGCGATGCGAGTGCAATTGGCTATCTGGAGAAAAGCCAGATCGACAGCAGCCTCAAAGTCATTCTCACACCCTGACGAAGGCTTCGTTCCTCTAAAAGGAAACCGCCGCCTTCAGGCGGCGGCAAAACAATCTGATCAGGCCAATGTGCTCAGCGCTTGGCCACCTTGATGTCGGTTTCTTCCCAGTCCCAGGTGTCGGACGTCTTGCCCTCATCCCGTAACTGGTACTTGAGCACCCGCCCCTGGGGGTTCTTGGGCATGCTCGTGCGAAACTCGATGTAGCGCGGCAGCGCGTAATAAGGCACCACGTCAGTGGACCAGAGAAACAGGTCTTCGGCCTTTAGGCTGGCGCCATCGCGCAGAATGGCGGTGACCTTCACATCGTCCTCGCCCTTGTCGGAAGGCACGGCATGCACCGCCACTTCGAGAATAGCCGGGTGCTTGGCAAAGGCCGACTCCATCTCAAAGCTGGAAATGTTCTCGCCACGGCGACGCAGGTAATCCTTCTTGCGGTCTACAAAGTAGAAAAAGCCTTCATCGTCAAACTTGCCGATGTCACCGGTGTGGAACCACATGTTGCGCATGACCTTGAGGCTATCTTCCGGGCGCCGCCAGTAGCCCTGGAACATGATGTCCGGACGCAGCGGGCGCACCACCACTTCTCCCGGCATATTGGCAGGCAGTTCCCGGTCCATGTCGTCCACGATACGCACATCGAAATCCGGAATGCGCTTGCCGGACGAACCCGGCGCGGCGTATTCGCCCCCCGCCAGCGAGGTGACCACACAGGCCTCGGTGAGGCCGTAGCCGTTCCCCCCCACTTGGCGTGCGCCAAAACGCTCACGCCAGATGGCCTTGGTCGGCTCAGTAAAGGGGTTGCCACGCACGGTGTGGATCTGCCCGATACAGCGTTTCATCGCGTCGCTGTCAGCCGCCTGGGCCAGCAGGCCACCCATACTGCCGAGAATGGAGGCAATGGTGGCACCCGAACGTTCTACTTCCGGCCAGAAGTTCGACACGGAGAAGCGCTCGACGATTGCCACCCGGGCGCCAACCATGATGTTGGAGATGATCCCGACACACAGGGCGTTCATGTGGAACAGGGGCAGCGGCGTGATGGTCACGTCATCCGCCGTTGCCGGCCCTGCACGCAGTTGCAGGCGAGCCAGATTGCACATGAAGTTGTAACTCAGCATGCAGCCCTTCGACGGGCCGGTGGTGCCGGAGGTGTACACCAGGCAGGCCAAGTCGGCGGGGTCGGGCTTGATCAGGATGGGAGTGTCGTCGTCGCCTCGGTATGCATCCAGTGGCGCAAGCAGAGCGGCGCATTCCACCTGCTCAGCCAGCGTGTTCCGGTACAGCACCTGCTTCATTTCCGGCAGCTCGGCGGATACCGCCGCAATGCGCGGCAGAAAGTCCGCTTCGCAAATTACCAGCGATGCACCCGCGTCGGCGATCTGGTGGCGCAGGAATTCGCCCCTCAGCGCCGTATTGACGGGCACACTGACTGCCCTCAGTTTGTTGATGGCCAGCCAGCACACAACGGCGTCGATGTTGTTGCCGAGCATGGTGACCACCGTTTGCCCCGCACGCACACCCAGCGCCTCGAAGGAATGGGCAAGACGTGTCGACAAACGATCAACGTCCGAATACGTGTAGAGGTCACCCGCAAAATCAAGCAAAATTCTGTCTGGATGTGCAGCAACAGCCCGATCGAGTGCGGCAATCACCGTATCCCGCTCGCCAACGGCCCAAGTTTCCGGATTTCCCGTACCCGTCATGCCCGTGTCTCCTTGTTGTGTGAAGCGCCTGAATCGACGCAACATCGGTTTATGAGTGCCCTTTTCCGAACAAAATATAAACACAAAACAAAATAGTGTCAAAGTTTAGAGAAGATGTTTCTACACCACTCACCCCGTCTCAGGCCACACCACGGCCGAAAAATGCCAGGGAGGACCTGATGAACAAGCTGGAAAATGATGGCGAAGTCGCGGTAAAGGAAGAGAGTCAAACTGACGAAGCCGCACCGGTGGTCCGCAAGACACGTCGCAACCGGCGTTCGGAAGGCACCATCCAGGGCATCCTGGAGGTGACCGAGGAAATCATCCTCGAGTCGGGTGCCGAGCGAATCTCGATCCTTGATGTGTGCAAGGCCGCGGAGATCTCGCGGGGTACTTTCTACCGCTACTTTGCCTCCCAGGAGGAATTGCTGGACGCCTTCTCCCGGCACAAGCGCGAACGCTTCTATGCCTCGCTGATCGAGACAACGGCACCGCATACCGACCCGGACGCGCGCCTCGAGGCGATGATCCAGTTCATCAGCGACTACATTGGTCACACCCGCGCCCGACGCCTGCTGATCGTCGCCCCGGAATATGCGATGAACTGGTTTCAGCGCATTTTCCAGGACGCCGTCTTGCGCTTCCAGGACGTGCTGGGGATCGTTTTCGACTCCTGGGATGAACGCCTGGGGGTAAAACTCGACCGGGAATTGGTGTGTGAACTGATCATTCGCTATGTGCTCAGCGAGCAGCTGGTTCCGGCCAGCCCCGAGCAGCGGCGCAACATGCCCCGGCGTATCGAGCGTCTGGTCAGCGCACTCGTTACCGGCAAGACCGCTCGCCGCTGAAGGCCTGCGCCGGCCGCCTCAGAGAATGCGGCGCAGGCGGATATGCATGCCGATGGCAGCCTCCAGTGTGGCCGTATCGCGCGCCCCCACCCGAAGCATGCCGATATCCAGCAGGCCTTCCAGAAAGATAAGGGTCTCTTCGGCAGCCTCGGATGGTTCGAGGCAGGGATGGAGCAGCTCCCTTACCCGGGCGCTACGGTAGGCATCCTCTATCTGGCCGGCGAGTGCTCGCCAGAACGGGTCCAGCACCCGCCCCCTCAAACCACCACAAACCGTATCGTCGCACTTCAGCATCAGAAAACAGAACATCTCGTGGAGCGTTCTGTCGTCGCGAAGCTGTCCGCCAAGCCGACACAAGGCGCGATCCAGCCCGGCGAGAGGATCGGCAACATCCTCTTCGCCATCTAGGGACGGCAAGGGCCAACGCGCCACGACGGCGAGAATCAACTCTTCCTTGCTCGCAAAGTGGCAGTAGATTCCACCCCGCGTGGTGCCTGCCTCGCGGGCCACTCCCTCCAGGGTGGTTGCCGCCGCACCCACCCTGTACAGCACCCGCCGGGCGGCCTCGATCACCCGGCCCCGACAGGTGCGCTCCCTGTTGCCTTCCTCTTCACCCCCGGCGATGGGCTGCAGCGCCGGACTCACTCGGGCTGGCGGCAGGAGGCAACGATCTTGTGGCCATCCAGATCTCTCACGTAGGCAGCGTAGGCATTGGGCGCAAAGGGGCGTGGCCCTGGCGCCCCCTCGTCCACCGCGCCAAGTGACAGAGCGATTCGGTGAAATTCGTTCACCGCAACCCGACTCGGTGCGGCAAAACCTACGGTGAGACCATTACCTGCCGCAGCAGCCTCGCCGTTGCGCGGATGCAGAACGATGAACTGCGGCGCCTCGGCCCCCCAGCCTGACGCTTGCTCCACGCTGAACAAACGCTTCAGTGCGAGGGGCTCCAGCACCTGGTCGTAGAAAGCGCGAGCACGCTCCAGGTCGTTCGTGCCAAGGGTGATGTGGGTCAGCATAGGGTCGTCTCCTTAGTGGTTTTTATTGAACACAAATAACACATTCGTTCATAAAAATAAACCGCTGCGCCGAAAGCCCTGCCCTTTACGCTTTAACTCGAGGTCAAACCGTTGAAGAAAGCCTTCTCTTGAAATGTGCTCAAATTTGTGACCCTGGACGCCTGCTTGCAGCGAACAAAAGAGAGAGAACCAAGAGGAAACGCAATGAAAAAAAACCAGAACTACGATGTAGTCATCGTCGGCGGCGGCCATAACGGGCTGTCTGCAGCCTGTTATCTGGCCGAGGCTGGCAAGAAGGTCGTGGTCATCGAGGGACGGGAAAAAATTGGCGGCATGGCATCGTCGGGCTACCTGATCCCAGAGGCCCCCCAGCACCTGATTCACCCCTGTGCGCTCGATCTGATGTCCCTGCGCGTACATCCGATGATGCCGCAGGAACTGCAGTTGGAACGCCATGGTTTTCGGCAGGTGGAGATGGCGCCGGGTTACGTCTATCTGCATCCGGACGGCCATTCGCTGGTTTTCTGGCGCGATCCGGCAAAGACAGCCGCCGAGATCAGGCGCTTCTCCGAGCATGACGCAACCGAGTTCCTCGCCTTGATGAGACTCATCGACGCGTTCATGGACATGGCGATTCCAATGATGCGGGTGGACCCATCCCAGCGAAATCTGGGCGCCAAGTGGGAAGCCCTCAAGGCGGTGCTGCGCAACCGTCATCTGAAGCCGGAGATCATGGCCCTGATCGGCAGCCCGGCCTACGTGTCGATCATGGAGCGCTTTGAACATCCGGTTACCCAGTCGGCGATGTGCGCCTTGCTCGGCGCTGCGGGACCGATCACCAACGAGGCCACGGGAATCTACTTCGCCCTGCTGGGTTTCATCCATCGCTTCGGCCTCGGTCGCGCGGTCGGCGGCATGCAGACATTGTCCAACGCACTGGCTGCGCGGCTGACGGAGCTGGGCGGTGAGATCCTGCTATCCACCCAGATCAAGGAAATCGTGGCCGAAGGAGGCCGTGCCACCGGCGTCCGGCTACCGGACGGCAGCCTGATCAGGGCGAAAGCGGTAGTCGCATCGATCCACCCGAAAATGGCCCTGGAGATGGTCACGCCCGGCGCCCTCGACCGGCGGCTTCTCACCCGCATTGCGCTGGCACCCGCCAACGGGCATGGCGCCTCACCACTCAAGGTAGACGTGGCCCTGCGAAGCCAAGTGCAGTACCGTCGGCACGAGGCGATGCGCCCCGATGGCCTCAGCCTGCGCAAATGCGTGCTTCTCATTGGTACTGTAGAGGCCGTACTGGAGAATTTCCGCAGTTCAGCCCGTGGCGAAGTGCCAAAACTGCCCTACATGTGGATCACCGCCCCTAGTGCCGTCGACCCGAGCCAAGCACCTGAAGGGCAGGACGTCGCCTACCTATACCCGGTTGCGATGCCGGTTGAGCCCCGTGAAGGCTGGGACGCTATCCGTGCCCAAGTGGGGCAGCAGGTCATCGACCAAGCTAGCGGATACATGGATGGCCTGAAGGAGTTCGAGATCGGGCGCCGAGTCGAAGCAGCCCCCGATCTTGCTGCACGCCTCAATGTCCACCGCGGTTGTGTGGTCCACATCGACACCAGCACCACCCGTTCGTCACTGATGCGCCCCGCTCCAGGTCTTGGCGGCGACACCCTACCAATTGCCGGCTTTTTTTTAGGGGGAGCGGGGATCCACCCGGGAGGTGGCATCAATGGTCTTCCTGGCCGCATCGCAGCTGGACGAGTCAACCGCTTTCTTGCTGGCTCGTAACCACCGTCCGTTCCAGTTGGCATCGAAAGCACGGCTCACACACTGATTTGTCATTTCCACATCCGCATACTCAAACAGCAACTCATGACGGAGAAAATCCGCTCACGCTCAAGAGTCGGCCCTTAGCGATCAGCCCGTACCTTCCCGGCATGGGCTGATCGCTCAGGGCCGACGACTTACTGAGCAGGAATGTGAAATCATTCAGGTGGCTACGGCAACTCTGGTCACCTTTTTAGACTTACTACAAGTCTTTTGCCAAGTTACAGCACCTACAGAGGGAAGTTTTAATCACCCCTCCCAACGCACGGATACCACATTACTTCCTTGCGCTCTCCGTCTGATTCACAAACGCCCCTCTGAAATCCTCAGGGATGTAGCTGTCGACCACCGTCACCTTCCCGCCAATCGACTCGGCCGCAGCGCGTACGTTGTTCATCGTCCGCGGGATGAACTGACTCGAGTCACCGATAAGCGAGCGGCCGACCGCCGAACTGATTCCCTGCGGGGTAAAGCCCCTGCTCGCCCGCACGAAGGTCGCGTGGATATCGATGTGGTAGCCATCCTTGTAGGGCAAGACACACAAGAAGAAGCTCGTCTGCTCACCATATTGAGCCATGCTGGTGTTGTCTGGAGACTCCGTTACTGGTGATCAGCCTGTCCGACAACGCACTCAAGTAGCCCGGATTGCGTGATCACGCAATCC
>NZ_JBIJDC010000119.1:0-14631 GCF_044344315.1 Zoogloea sp.
GTTCAGCGAGCCCCTGATCGCCTTAGCCATCCTTGATCCAGACCAGAGGCACAGGTAGGGTCGGGCTTTACAATCGAGTACAGACCACGCCTCGCAGGCGTGGTTTAATTTGCGCCAAAACAACGACCGTGGGAGAAAAGCATATGAATTACCAGGAGCAGTACGCAGCAAAACGCGTCACGCCGGCCGAGGCCGTCCGCAACGTGCATAACGGTGACACCATCGTGGTGCCCACCGCCGTTGCTGAACCGCCTGCCCTCCTCACCGCCCTGTCCGAGCATCGCCGTGATTTCCGCGATGTGAAGGTGTCCCAGATCCTGGCCGTCCGCAAGTTCGGCTACCTGGACCCAGCCACCGCCGAGCACGTCCGTCACACGGCCTACTTCTTCAGCGGCGCAACCCGCCCGGGTTTCCGCGAAGGAGTGGTGGACTTCACGCCCAGCTACTTCTCGGAGATGCCCCAGCTGATCGACCGGAACCTGATGCCTGCCGAGGTGGTGTTCACCCAGGTGTCGCCGATGGACCAGCACGGCTACTTCTCCCTGGGCATCGCAGCCGACTACACCATGGCCGCCATCCGCAAGGCCCGCGCCGTGATCGTCGAAGTCAACGAGAACGTGCCCTTTGCCTTCGGCAACTGCCACCTCCATATCTCCCAGGTCACCGCCCTGGTCGAGAACAACGAGCCGGTTCTCGAGGTTGGCCTGCCCACCATCGGGCCCGTCCAGGAGGCCATCGGCAAGTATGTGGCCGACATGATCGAGGACGGCTCCACCCTGCAGATCGGCTACGGCGGCATTCCTGATGCCGTGGTGATGCAGCTGACCCACAAGAAGGATCTGGGCATCCACACCGAAATGATCGGCGACGGCATCCTGACCCTGGTGGAGGCCGGCGCAGTGACCAACCGGCGCAAGAACTACCTGCCGGGCAAGATGGTGGCCACCTTCGCCCTGGGCTCCAAGAAGCTCTACGACTGGATCGATCGTAACCCGATGTTCGAGATGCATCCGGTGGACTTCACCAACGATCCCTATCTGGCCGGTCAGAACGACAATCTCATCGCCATCAATGCCACCCTGGAGATCGACTTCCTCGGTCAGTGTGGTTCCGAGAGCCTGGGCCCCATCCCCTACTCCGGCACAGGCGGCCAGTCCGACTTCGTACGCGCAGCCAATCGCTCCAAGGGCGGCAAGGCCTTCATCGTGCTGCCTTCCACCGCCAAGGATGGTGCCATTTCGCGCATCGTGCCGACGCTGACGCCGGGCACCCACGTGTCCACCAGCAAGAACGACATCAACTATGTGGTCACCGAGTACGGTGTGGCACAGCTGCGCGGCAAGACGGCCAAGCAGCGTTGTCAGGCCCTGATCGCCATCGCCCACCCGGATTTCCGTGCCGAACTGACGGAGTCCGCGAAGAAGATGCACCTGCTGTAATCCAGGCACATCGCACCAAGAACAACGCCCCGGTTTTGCCGGGGCGTTGTCGTTTACTCAATTGAGCGCCCTCAGGGCATTTGGGCTTCGAGGGTGAAGGTGGCCCCGTCGTCCTGACCGAGCACGGTCACCAGGTAGGGCATCACCTTCTTCAGGGTGGCCGGCAGGGTCCAGGGCGGATTGATCACAAACAGGCCACTGCCATGCATGCCGAAACCGTCATCCGCCGGTTTGCTCACATCCAGGCTGACATGCAGCCAACTGGTGATCATCGGCAGGCGCTTGAGCTTGTCCGGCAGCTCACGGGACTGCATGGAGTGCAGTTTGGGGTACCACACCACATAGGTTCCGGTCGCGAAGCGGCGCAGACACTCCTTGAGTGCCGTGAGCACCGTGCGGTAGTCGGTCTTGATCTCGTAGGGTGGGTCGATCAGCACCAGGGCCCGGCGGGTTGGCGGGGGCAGAAAGGCATTGATCCCGGTGAAGCCGTCCTGCTCCAGCACAATGGCCTTGCTGCCCGCATCGTCGAAGGTCTTCTGCAGCAGGCGCCGGTCTGACGGATGCAGTTCGAACAGACGCATCCGGTCATCGTCCCGCAGCAGGGGGGCGGCACAGCACGGCGAGCCCGGGTAGAGGCGCAGCTTGCCGCTGTCGTTGAGGTCGCGCACCAGCTTCAGGTAGCTTCTCAGCTCCTTCGGCACATCCTTGCGTCCAAGCAGGCGGCCGACGCCCTCTTCAAACTCGGCGTTCTTGCGCGCAAAGCCTTCATCGAGGGAATAGCAGCCAGCGCCCGCATGGGTATCAATGTACCAATAGGGCTTGTCCTTCTGGTTGAAATACTCGAGCAACTGGACGAGGACGAAGTGCTTGAGCACGTCGGCGTGGTTGCCGGCGTGAAAGGCGTGGCGATAACTCAGCATGGCGGATGCACCCGGATACGGGAACGAAGGGATCAGGGGCGCGATGCTATCACCTCCCCTGCCCCACTGCCTCCCTGCCGCTCACTCAGTGGCGTTGTACTTGCGCCGGGAACCCCGGAATCGATCCACGGGGTACTTGGCCTCGTTCTTGGCAAGCTTGGCCAAGGTGGCCGCCTCCAGGTCGATGCCGGCCCGATCGGCGATCAGGAGCAGGTAGAGCAGCACGTCGGCGCACTCGTCCTCCAGGGCCTCCCGGGCATGGAGTTCGTTCGGCAGCTCCGCCACCTCGGCGTCGCTCTTCCACTGGGTCAGCTCCAGCAGTTCTCCGGCCTCGAGGTTGAGGGAAACGATGAGGTTGCGCAGGGAGTGAAACTGGGCCCAGTCCCGCGCATCACGGAAGGCCGCCACTTTCGCGGTCAGCGCGTCCAGATCAGCCCCCATGGTTCAGGCCTTCTTGCGGTCAAGAAAGGCCGCCACGGCGAGATCGTGCTCATCGGAGGTGTGAGTCAGCGCCTGGTAGGCCGCTGACAGCTCCAGAATCGAATCGAGACGCGTGGTCTGGGCCTCGCGCATCAGGCGCTTGGTCATGCGCAGAGCCTGGCCCGGATTGGCGGCAATGCGGGTGGCCAAAGCGCGGGCTTCGTCGAGAAGCTGCTCCGCCGGCACGACCCGGGACACCAGCCCCACCTCCAGCGCCTGCCTGGCGTCGAGCAGGTCACCGGTAAAGCTCATCTCCGCCGCCCGCGCATAACCCACCACCCGTTGCAGCAACCAGGCACCACCGTCGCCCGGAATCAGCCCCAGCTTGACGAAGCTCTCGGCAAAGCTGGCCTTCTCGGAGGCGATGCGGATGTCAGCCATGCAGGCCAGATCGCAGCCGGCACCGATGGCCGGCCCGTTCACGGCGGCAATCGTCGGTACATCGAGGCGATAGAAAGCCAGCGGAATGCGCTGGATACCATTGCGGTAGTTCTCCCGCACCGTCATGCCGTCACCCGCCGCCAGGCCACGCTTGTCGCGGAAATCCTTGACGTTGCCGCCGGCACAGAAGGCGCTGCCGGCGCCGGTCAGGATGACCACCTTCACCGAGGCATCCCGCTGCACCCGCTCGCAGGCCTCCACCACGGCATCCCACTGAGCCTGGCTCGACAGGGCGTTGCGCTCGTCAGGGGCATTCAGGGTCAGGGTGACGATGCCACCCTGTTGTTCAAAAACTACAAAATTCCTTGTCTCCACACCAATCTCCTCATCGCTCAGCATGCCTTGCGCAATCGCCCTGACAGGCCCGCGGCATAAGGCTAAGCCCTTATTTCCCTTGCTTAAACTGACCCACAATGAGTCCAGTTCCCCTTGCACTCGAACGTTACCCTGTTATTATGGCGCGCTCTTCAACCGGCCATTCGGCGGCACGGCTGAAACCACCATAACAGGAAAAATAACATGCCGATTTACCGCCTCGGAGAACGCGCTCCGCAGTTGAAGGAGGGTGTATGGATTGCCGACACCGCGACCGTCATTGGTGACGTTCGTCTCGGCAAGAATGTAAACGTGTGGTTTGGTGCGATTCTCCGCGGAGACAATGACCCGATCACCATCGGCGACAACACCAATGTGCAGGACGGTTCCGTGCTGCACACGGATGATGGCGTTCCCCTCGACATCGGTGCCAACGTCACCATCGGCCACAAGGTCATGCTGCATGGCTGTACGGTGGGTGAAGGCTCCCTGATCGGCATCAACGCTGTGGTCCTCAACCGGGCCGTGATCGGCAAGAACTGCCTGATTGGTGCCAATTCCCTGATTCCCGAAGGCAAGGTGATCCCCGAGCGCTCGCTGGTGTGCGGCTCGCCGGGCCGCATCATCCGCGAACTGACCGACCACGAGATCAGCCGTCTCAAGGCCAGCGCCGACGGCTACGTGGAGAATGCCCTGCGCTACCAGGAGGAACTGGTCAAGCTTTAGGCCAATCTTCCCGGAATGAAAATACGGGGCCGGCGTCTGCGGACGACCGGCCCCGTTGCATTCATTGCAGCGTCAGGACCACCGGCTGATGATCCGACGCGGCGGTCGCTTGATCCACAGCGACCGAGTCCACCCGATCCACAAGGTCGGCGCTGACGAAGAAGAAATCGCAGCAGTAGGCCCGATCCGGCCATTCGGCACCGCTCAGCCCCACCGTGCTCAGGTGCGGAATATCACCGTAACACGCCCGCCAAGCATCCTCCCAGCCCGAAACGTCAGCACTGATCGGTGCCGTCATACGGTAGAACTCGGGGCTGCCAGGCTCGCAGTTGAAGTCTCCGCAGACCAATGCTGAGGCCGGACGAGGCCACACCGCAAACGGCGAATCGGGAGCACATTCCCTGCCCGTCTGACCGCCCATATTGGCGAGGCGCACCGCGTCGCATTGCAGGGTGTGCAAGGCCGCAATCTGGGTCATGCGCTGAATCCGGGAGTAATACTCCAGGTGTGTGTTGAGTACCCGCAGCGCACCCGATGGGCTGTCCACCACCACTTCCAGGCACACCCGGGGCATGCTCGGCACGCCCTCTTCCGGCGGACGGGGCAGGCTATGGCGGAAGACCTGCCCGACCGGCAGGCGAGACAGGGTCAGGTTGCCGAAGCAGCTCCGCCCACCCGCCCCATCGGGCACATCCACCCCGGCGGCAAAGTGTGCGCTATAGCCCGGAAAGGCCGCAGCCAGCACCGCGACTTCATCGACGGGCCGGCCATCATGCAGGCCGGCAAAGCCGATGGATACCTCCTGGAGGCACAGGACATCGAAATCCCCCAGGGTATGGATGGCAGCGATCGTACGCTGCAAGTCGACAACACCGTCAGCGCCACGGCCCCACTGAATGTTCCAGCTCAGAAGCTTCATTGAAAACCTGTTCTCCATGATCACCGATCCCATTCCGGCCAGACCGTGCCGGGATCATTGGGGGCGAGCATAGCAAGGCCGACGGACCCGCTCCTCCCCAATCCACCCGCTGCCGTGCTCAATTGCCGAAAGACCCACAGGTCTTTGATAAAAACAGGATTTTTATCACACCAACAAAAACCATCGGAGCACGGCCCACATCCTCAAGAGGATCACCCGACTGCCGTAAACCACCTTGTGACCCGCCAACGATCAAGCCCATGAGCACACCCCAGGAACTCGTCGCCTGCGTTGAGAGGCTTGCCAGCCTTCCCGCCGTCTATCACCGTATCCGGGCCCTGATCGATGACCCGGACAGCTCCGTACATGAGCTCGCCGAAGCGGTCTCCAGCGATGCTGGCATTACCGCGCGGGTGCTGCGGGCGGTCAATAGTGTGCTGTACGGCTTTCCCGGCAAGATCGAGACCGTCGGGCGGGCGGTCAACCTGATGGGCATGCAGCAGGTGCATGATCTTGTCCTCAGCACCTCTGTGATCGGCGCCTTCTCGGGCATCCGTCCGGCACGCATGCACATGATCCGCTTCTGGAAGAACTGTGTTTTTCGGGGGCTGGCCGCGCGGGCTGCCGCCCGGCAACTTGGCACCGGGGATCCGGAACGCATGTTCGTGGAAGGTCTGCTGGCCGACATCGGCCACCTGGTGATGTTCCAGGCCACTCCCGAGGCCGCCGACGCAGCCCTGGCCGAGTCACGCCGCAGTCATGCCCCCATTCATCAGGTGGAGGACGACATCGTCGGCTGCAACTATGCGGAAGTCGGTGCCGCGCTGGCCACGGCCTGGCACCTGCCAACCGGTTTCGCCACCGCCATCGGCGCGCAGCTCAACCCTGCGATGGGGGGGCCCCACGCCACCGAAGCCGCGCTTCTGAATGTGGCCAACCATGTTCTGGCCACCGAAGAAGAGTCGGATCCCGAAGATCCGGATGAAGCCGCCTTCGCGCGGATCGATCCCATGACCCTCGCCCGACTCGATATCGATGTAGCCAAGCTTGCGGCCATCCGCAGCGCGGCGCGGGAGGAAAGCGCGGCCGTAATTGCCCTGTTCTTCCCCAATCAGGGCTGAGCGGATCGCCTCGCCCGGGAAAGCACCCGGTAGGCAGAGGACATCGATCGACCCCGGGCGCGCTCAGACGCGGCTAAACACCGTTTCCAGGGCCTCCCCGGCCATCACACTGCCCCGCCACACCACCGTCGTGCTGGGCTCCAGCACGTCGTAGCCCCGCGACACCCAGCCGGCCATCGGCTCTTCGGAGCCGTGCAACACACTCACGTCGCCGCCCTGCGGCAATACCATATCGACGCA
The DNA here is from genome assembly GCF_044344315.1 of Zoogloea sp. GTDB lineage: Bacteria > Pseudomonadota > Gammaproteobacteria > Burkholderiales > Rhodocyclaceae > Zoogloea. Next base: position 6,602 of record NZ_JBIJDC010000119.1, read on the forward strand.
GATCGGGCCGCTCGACACGCTCAGGCCTTCCGGCGTGCAGGTCACGTTGCAATCCTCACTGAAGTGCCAGTAAAGGGTGACATTCTGCGCGGTGCTGGCGAAAACCTGGTCTTGTACGGTCAGGCAGGCCGCCCGCCGGTCCAGGTGCCAGCTGCGGCGATGCACCGGCTTGCCCGGCAGACGCCGATAGCCGTCGTGTTCGGCGACCAACCGGTCCGATGCGGGGCTGCTGTCCCGTTCGATGACGCTCGTGCGGAAACGCCTCAGCCACATGAAGCGCCCCCCGGAAACCGCCTGGTCCTCACCGCCAAGCACCAGCGTGTTGTGCATGGCGCTACCTCGAAAGCCATGCCGCCATCTTCCGGGGCCGTGATACGTGCCGGTACCGGGATCGATCAGGAACTGCCGCCCCGCCACAGACAAAGTGAACGACAGCGCATCCGCATGGCCATGGGCCGCAACGCCGCTCAGGCCCAGCGGGCCAGCATCGGCCACAACCCGAAACTCGTCCGGCGAATCGAGGTTGCTACCAAGCACAAACACGCCGCCTTCGTGAAAATCCGTGCGGCGGGTGGCGGGTGCCCGCTGCAGCAACAGCCGGTCAAAGCTGTTGCCTGCATCGGCTCCCAGCAACCATATCGTACGTGGGTCCAGCACTCCGGCTTTGCGCGCCAGGGACGGGTTGCCGAATAGCAGCGCGCCGGTGGCAAGCTGGGAGTGGAAGGGGCAGCCTCCCGCACCGATGGACAAGCCCGACACCAGGCTGTCATCCGAATCGCCGAACAAGGGCACATTTCCGCCGGCATCCATGATGCCGGCCACGTACTCGAGCATGGCCTCCATGCGTCGCCAGTAGCCCTCGGAGAAGGGCTTGCCGGTTCCTCGGGCGGCCAGCCCGGCAAAGAGCAGAAAATCCCAGACGAACTGGTGGTAGCCCGTGGCCTGCTCCTTGTGCACACCGTCCCCGGCCGTCTGGCGCAGTACCTCACGCTCAAGGCCTTCCCGCCCTGCCCGACGCCAAGTCTGGGCTTCGGCCCAATGGGGCCAGGTTGTTCCCGCCACGAACAAGCCGGCCAGCTCGCCAATCAGGGGGTGACTTGTCGCCGAATCACGCGAACGGAACCCCCGGATGAACTCAGCGTGCTGCCAGATACTGCCAAGCCAGTCGGTTCGCAGCACCTTGCCCACCGGGCGCTCGAAGAGGGGCGACTGCATACCCCCGATCAGCTGCCACACGATGGCCCAGTTAATCAGGCGGATTCCCGCCTCAAGGGCACTCGACCAGTTGGGACCGCGTGGATGCGGACACTGGGCAAACCAGCTCTCCAGCAAGGTCGCGATACCGTCCAGGTAGCGCTCCCGCCCCGTGAGCCGCCAGGCCTGAGCCAGCACCACGAGCTCCCGGTGACGATTGAGCTCGCGCAGATACTTAATGTCGCCGACGACAGCCGTCGCCCGGAAGGACATCACCTTTCCATCGGTAAGGGGAAGCAGTGCGGCCTTGTCCGGATTGCGGTTCCACTCCGGCGGAAAGCCCAAGCCGAGCAGCCGCGAATAGATGCGCCACTGGCCGGAGAGCACCTCGTCGGCCCGCTGCAGGGCCACACCGCGCTGGGCCGGAGCCGTTGCCGGCAACCAGGCCACACCGGCCCTGTCCAGCTGGGGTGGAGGCACCGCCACCGGCTCGGGCAGACGGCGACGTGCCATCGCCCTGCTGGCGGTGGAACCAGCCCGCTCAACGATCTCCGATACGGACATGCAACGCAGCCGGTTCCAATACCACCCAACCTGGGTCAAGCTAGACATAACCTTGATCGCTCCATGCTCAGTCGGCCCTACGTAAAACACCAAATCGCTGAAAGTACGGGTAAAAAATCGTCACAAATCGACAACAAAGCTACCATCACTGAAAAATAGGTCAAATACTTTGTTTTTGTAGTTTGTGTTGATTTTCAGATTCTTTCTTAACGGAGAATTGGTCGAGGGCGAATTCAATCGCAAGGAAGCGGATGCACGCCTGGCGCAGGCCGGCTAGATTGGGGCCTTCGGACACGCGCCAGGAAAGGCAGGGCCCCATGCAGGGCGACACAACTCCAAGCGCCGCACGCGCGGCACACATCTGCAATGACCCGCGCTGGAACGCCGTCATCAACAAGGACCCGGCCGCCGACGGCCAGTTTCTTTTCGGCGTCAGCACCACGGGCGTGTATTGCCGCCCTTCCTGTGGGGCCCGCCGCCCGCGCCCCGAGAACGTAAGCTTCTTCGCCACTACGGTCGAGGCGGAAGCGGCGGGCTTTCGTCCTTGCCGGCGCTGCCAGCCCGATCAGCCACCGTTGGCTGAACGCCATGCCGCCCTGGTCGCCGCCCTGTGCCGGCATATGGAACAGGCCGAATCGCCGCCATCGCTTGAGTCGCTGGCCGAGCAGGCGGGCCTCAGCCCATGGCATGTGCACCGCATCTTCAAGTCCGTCACCGGCCTGACACCCCGGCAGTACGCCCTTGCATTGCGTACCACCCGGCTGCAGGCCCAGCTGACCGGCGGCAAGAGCGTGACCGACGCCCTCCACGCTGCCGGCTTCGGTTCCGCCGCCGGCTTCTATGCGGCATCAACCGCCGCGCTCGGCATGCCGCCCCGTCGCTACCGGGCCGGTGGTGCAGATGCTGACATCCATTACGCCATCGGACACAGCAGCCTGGGAGGCGTCCTCGTCGCTGCCAGCGCAGCGGGCATCTGCGCCATCAGCCTGGGCGACGATCCCGACACGCTGGCGAGGGAGCTGCGTAGCCGCTTCCCCAGGGCGCGCCTGAGCCAGGATGATGCGGCCTTCGCAGCGCAACTCGCCCAGGTGATCGCCCTGGTCGAGGATCCGGGCAGTGCCCCCACCCTGCCCCTCGACATCCGCGGCACAGCCTTCCAGCAGCGGGTCTGGCAAGCCCTTCAGGCCATCCCGCCCGGCAGCACGCTGAGCTACACCGAGCTTGCCCAGCGCGTGGGTGCACCTGCCGCCGTCCGTGCCGTGGCCAGCGCCTGTGCGGCCAATGTCCTCGCCGTCGCCATCCCCTGCCACAGGGCGGTGCGCAACGACGGTGGTCTGGCAGGCTACCGCTGGGGCATCGCCCGCAAGCGCACCCTGCTGGACCGGGAGTCGGAAGAATGACGCCTCCCACGGGGCCTTGCCTGGCCTGCACCGTGCCTCTGCCGCGGGGCTTTCGCCAGGCCGACTTCCTCGCCTTCCACGCCCGCGACCCACGCAGTCTGTCCGAGCAGGTCGGCCTCGACAGCCTCGACAAGGGGATGATGTGGCAGGGCCAGCCCGCTCGCCTTGCCCTGCGCTTTGCCGAAGGAAGCGCCCGGCTGCAGTTGCACATGGACGCCCCGCCATGGAACGCTCCGGAGTTTCCCGGCTGGGTAAAGCGCTTTCTGGGCCTGGATCAGCCGGTGAAGCAATTTGAGGCGGCCTGGGACGGTCACCCGGTGCTCGGCCCGCTGATCGCGGCCTGCCCCGGCCTGCGCATTCCCCAGGCGGCAACACCCTTCGAAGCCCTGAGCTGGGCCATCACCGGGCAGCAGATCAGCCTTGCCGCAGCCATCACGCTGCGTAGTCGCCTGATTCAAGCCTGCGGCCGCAGCAGCGGCAATCTGGCCTGCTTTCCTGACGCTACGTCCCTGATCGGCCTGTCCGCCACGCGGCTGACCGACGCCGGCTTCTCCCGCCGCAAGGCCGAAACCCTGCGGGAGGTCGCCGCCCGCGTCCTCGACGGTGATCTGCCCCTGGACGACTGGTGGGCCACTGGCGCTCAGCCGGACATGATCCGGGAGCGGCTGCTGACCATCCCGGGCATCGGGCCGTGGACCGCCGACTACACCCTGCTGCGCGGCTTCGGCCATGCGGACGCCTCCCTCCACGGGGACGTTGCGGTACGCCGCGGACTGCAGACAAGCCTCGGGCTCATTGAAAAACCGGCCCCTGCCCAAACGGAAGACTGGCTGCGAGCGTTTGCGCCCTGGCGCGCGTTCGTGGCCGCCCATCTATGGCGTCTGTGATGCAGGAGTGACGGGGGCGTCACCCTATCGTCATTCCCTGCACGCCGCATGAGCGCCCCGTCAGCGCCCCCTGTCAGCCTGCACTTCGGGATGGCCCCGAATAAATCCGGGGCGTTCACAGCGGGCTGCGAACCCCACAATTTCCCTCGAAAAATCAAGGCTCTGGCGCGCTCGGATGGAACTTTTTCTTGATTTTCGATGCTAAATTACCTACTAAATGTAGTAGAAAAAAACTTTTAAGGACACTATTGATTTTTTTAAAGTATTGATTTTAAACAACTAAAAAATTTGTCTAAATTTCGAGCTTCGAGGTAAGCTATGCGCCGCTTAACACACCTCCCGATCAGCCAGAAAAAAGCCATGACCGCCACGACGAAACCCGCCAAAGTCCAGCCCGCCTCTGCCGCCAACCTTGAGCCTCAGGATATCTCCGGCGAAGTCCTGCTCGAGAAATACGCCAAGGGCAATGAGCAGAACGTTGCCGATGTTCGTCTGCGTGTCGCCCGTGCACTGGCGGCCATGGAATCCGAAGAAAAGCGCCTGTTCTGGGAGACCAAGTTCCTCGAAGCGCAGGAGCGCGGTTTCGTCCCTGCCGGCCGGATCAACTCTGCCGCGGGCACCAATCTGGCCGCCACCCTGATCAACTGCTTCGTGCAGCCGGTGGGCGACTCCATCACCGAGTCCGTGGACGGCCGCTGCGGCATCTACACCGCCCTCGCCCAGTCCGCCGAGACCATGCGTCGTGGCGGCGGCGTCGGCTACGACTTCTCCTCCATCCGCCCCAAGGGCGCGATGGTGCGTGGCACCCAGTCCAATGCCTCTGGCCCGGTGTCCTACATGCGCGTCTTCGACCGTTCCTGCGAAACCGTCGAGTCCGCCGGCTCCCGCCGTGGCGCCCAGATGGGCGTGCTGCGCTGCGACCATCCGGACATCGAGGAATTCATCCACGCCAAGGATCACGGCGACCTGACCAACTTCAACGTGTCCATCGCCGTGACTGACCAGTTCATGCAGGCCGTTGAAGCCGATGGCGAAGTGGAACTGGCCCACAAGGCCGAGCCCTCCAGCGAGATCAGGGCGGCCGGTGGCTACCAGCGTGAAGACGGCCAATGGGTGTACCGCAAGGTGCCGGCCCGCGAGTTGTGGGAGCAGGTCATGCGCTCCACCTACGACCACGCCGAGCCGGGCATCCTGTTCCTCGACCGCATGAACAAGGACAACAACCTTTACTACTGCGAAACCATCGAGGCCACCAACCCCTGCGCCGAACAGCCGCTGCCGCCCTACGGTTGCTGCTGCCTGGGCTCGATCAACCTGACGCTGTTCGTCGCGGACGCCTTCGGCAAGAGCCCCAGCTTCGATTTCGCCGCCTTCGGCCGCGTCATCGACAGCTCGGTGCGCATGCTCGACAACGTACTCGACGCCACCCACTGGCCGCTCGAACAGCAGTTGAAGGAAGCCCAGAACAAGCGCCGCGTCGGCTTGGGCTTCACCGGCCTAGGCGATGCGCTCATCATGCTCAAGCTGCGCTACGACACCAATGCCGCGCGCGCCATGGCGACCAAGATCTCCGAGTTCATGCGCGACCGTTCCTATCTCTACTCGGTCGAACTGGCGAAAGAGCGCGGCGCCTTCCCGCTGTTCAACGCCGACATGTACCTCTCCGGCGGCAACTTCGCCTCGCGCCTGCCGCAGGAGATCAAGGACGCCATCCGCAAGCACGGCCTGCGCAATTCGCACCTCTTGTCGATCGCGCCCACCGGCACCATCAGCCTGGCCTTCGCCGACAATGCCAGCAACGGCATCGAGCCGCCCTTCTCCTGGACCTACACGCGCAAAAAGCGCATGGCCGACGGAACCTTCAAGGAATACGCGGTCGAGGATTACGCCTGGCGCCTCTACAAGCATCAGGGCGGCGATGTTTCCAAGCTGCCCGAGTACTTCGTCACGGCGCTCGAAATCTCCGCCCAGGCCCACGAGCAGATGGTTGCCGCGGTTGCGCCCTACGTCGACACCTCGATCTCGAAGACGGTGAATGTCCCCGCCGACTACCCCTATTCCGAGTTCGAAGACCTCTACATGGTGGCCTGGAAATCCGGCCTCAAGGGACTCGCCACCTACCGGCCCAACTCGGTGCTGGGCAGCGTGCTCTCGGTCGGCAGCAGCACCCCGGCGGAAAACGCCCAGAAGCAGCCGCAGGACGTCACCATCGACCACGCCAACCGCCGCCTCTCGATCGGCGCCCTGCCCGCCCCGGTGCTGGCAAGCCTGCGCTGGCCCGGCCGGCCGCGCATGACCGACGGCAATGCCGCCTGGACCTACATGATCGAAGCGCCGCACGGCGAGTTCGCCCTCTTCGTCGGCGAAATCGGTAACGAACAGGGGCGCAACGTGCCCTTCGAAGTCTGGGTCAATGGCGCCGAACAGCCGCGCGGCATCGGCGCCGTGGCCAAGACCCTGTCGATGGACATGCGCGCCAACGACAAGGCCTGGCTCAAGCTCAAGCTCGACGCCCTGGCGCGAACGCCGGACGACGACTCCTTCGAACTGCCGCTGCCGCCCAACGGCGAGAGGAAGCTCGTCCCGGGCGTGGTCTCGGCCCTGGCCCAGGTGGTGCGCTACCGCTGCGAAAAGCTCGGCGCGCTGGAAGGCACCGAAGCCACGCCCGTCATCGACTGCATGTTCAGCCGCGACGAACCCAAGACCGGCACCGACGGCACGCTGTCCTGGACCGTCGATGTGGTGAATCCGGCCGCCGGCGAAGAGTTCGTGCTGGGCCTCAAGGAAATCACCCTGCCCGACGGCGTCACGCGGCCCTACTCGGTGTGGCTCTCCGGCCACTACCCGCGCGCCCTGGACGGCCTGACGCGTTTGCTCTCGCTCGACATGCGCGTGCTCGACCCGGCCTGGATCGGCATGAAGCTCCGGAAGCTCCTCAACTACGCCGAGCCGCTGGGCGACTTCATGGCCCGCGTGCCCGGTTCCAGCAAGCAGCAGAACTGGCCCTCGACCGTGGCCTACATCGCGCGCCTGATCATGCACCGCTACGCCATGCTCGGGATACTGGACGAGAACGGCTACCCGACCCGCGAAATGGGCATCCTCGAAGTCCCCGAGCAGAAGAGCGGCGGCGTCAAGGTGATGCAGGGCTCGCTGTGCACCGAGTGCGGCAACTACACGGTGATCCGCAAGGACGGCTGCGACTTCTGCAGCGCCTGCGGTGCGGTGGGGAGCTGCGGCTAAGCACGACCCGGCAAGCAACAAGCAGCAGTAACTCAGCCCCGGGACCGCAAGGTTACCGGGGCTGTTTTTTGGGTGTGATTACCGGGCCTTCAGCGGCGGAACCTGCTGGATTGCGGAAACCGCCGGGGTATTCGCAAACTCGTCAGGAGGGTTGACATCGCCGGGTAGCGGTTGCAAACGATAAATGGTGGCGCTCAGGTAGAGCGCCGCTGCCGCCTCGGCGTAGGCCGGATTTCGCGTTGTCGTAGTGACGGCTGTCGCTGCCGGGTCATTTATCGTGCCCGGCAACCCGGTCCCGGCGGAATCGGCACCTGTGGTCAGGATCGAGTCCGTCGGCGCGGCCTGGGTCAAGGCGGTCGGCGTCGCAACAACGCCGGTTGCCGGCTGCGTGTCATCGGCAGCACCCGCCGGGACGACAACTGCCGCTGCGCCAGGATCAGTTACGGGCGTCTGTTCGTCGGCAAGACCTTCCAGCAGCAGCGCGGTCAAGACCCGGTTCACGGCCTCGGGAGTAAAGCGCGTTGGCATTGTCACGTTAGCGCCGGCGTCGAGCAGGTTGCCCCCCGCCAGGAGACCGCCGGACTCCCCGGACAGGTTCAGGCTCGAACGGAGGATGTTGTCTTTCACCGCCGAGGAGGTACTGGTATCGAGGTTGGCCAGTGACAGGCTGCTGACATTCGATGCCGCAGCGGCAAGGTTCACGTTGGCGGCGAGAACGCTGCCCAGGGCGGAGCCCGTCGAG